>JAUUZM010000069.1 GCA_030589965.1 Bacteroides sp. | reverse complement strand
GACATCATGAACTGCAGGGAAATAAAAAAGGGCAAGCTACTTACATCGCACCGCTACAACCGTCTACCCTTGCTTCCTTCCGGACCTGGGGGAGTTCAACGGGAGCTGGTCGTATAAGACTTGCCCAGGTGCAAAGATAGCGAAAAAAACATATCTTTGCTTTCCTAAACCAAACCAAATGTATCAATAATGGAAAACAAAAGCACATCTGTCTTTTATAGTGGACTGATCTGGGGCTTAATAATTGGTTTTGCTGGTATCATTTACAGCGTGATTCTTTATATGTTCAACCAGTATCTCAACCAGAATCTTGGTTATGCTGGAATGTTGATATCCATTGTTCTCCTGATCTTGGGTATCCGCAGTTTCAGGGATAAAATCAGGGGAGGAATACTTCCCTTTGGACCGGCATTCAGCTTTAGCTTTACTGCCCTGGTTGTCTCAGGCCTGATCGGAACCCTATTTGCTTATATTCTATGGACCGTAATTGATCCGGATATCCTTACGAAAATGTCAGAAATGCAAGTAGAGAAGATGTTGGAAAAGGGTCGGTCTGAAGATGAGATAGAACAAGCTATGGGATATACATCCGGTTTTATGAAACCAGGGATCATGGCCGTTATGGGATTTGTCGTGTCAGTGTTTATGGGTACTATTATATCATTGATCGTGGCCGCGATCTTTAAAAGGGAAGAAGCTTAGCACAGATGGATATTTCAATAGTTGTACCGGTTTTTAATGAGGAAGAATCTCTCTCTGAATTGCGTGAATGGATAGAAAAAGTCCTTTCCGTACATTCATATCAATACGAGGTTATAATGGTGGATGATGGCAGCAATGACTCATCCTGGAAAGTAATAGAAGAACTGGCTGCTTCTCACAAGGAGGTTAAAGGAATCCGTTTCAGACGAAATTATGGAAAAGCCGCAGCCCTTCATACCGCATTCCAGGTTGCCGAAGGTGAGGTTGTAATTACCATGGATGCCGATCTGCAGGACAGTCCGGAAGAAGTACCCGAGCTTACCAGGATGATTCTGGAAGACGGATTTGATATTGTTTCCGGATGGAAGAAAAAAAGGTACGATCCCCTCTCAAAGAGGATACCTAGCAAGTTATACAACCTGATCGCAAGAATGTTTTCAGGAATAAAATTGCATGATTTTAACTGTGGACTAAAAGCTTATCGTAAGGCCGTCGTCAAAAGCATAGAGGTTTACGGGGATATGCATCGTTACATTCCTTTCCTGGCCAAGCAGGCCGGGTTCCGCAAGATAGGGGAGAAGGTGGTTCAGCACCAGGAGAGAAAATACGGGGTAACCAAGTACGGCATAGAAAGGTTCATAATAGGATATCTTGACCTGATATCAATTAGTTTTATCAGCAGGTTCGGAAAGCGACCCATGCATCTGTTCGGAACTCTTGGCACGCTGATGTTCCTGGGTGGATTTGTGGCAGCTACTTACCTTGGAATTCAAAAAATCATTTATACGGTCAGGGGAGAAGTGCTTGCACGGGTTACGGAGAGTCCTTATTTTTACCTTGCCCTCGTTGCTATGATATTAGGTACACAGTTGTTTCTCACAGGATTCCTGGGGGAATTGGTATCCAGAAGTTCATCAGACCGGAATGTTTACCTGATAGATGAACAATTAAACCTATCCTCTTGAAGATCATTTGTATCGGTCCGGGATACCCTTTGCGGGGAGGTATATCCAACTTCAATACCGCCCTTTGCAGAAACTTTGCATCATCCGGACATGATGCTTCCATTGTATCTTATTCATTACAATATCCAGGATTCCTCTTTCCCGGTACGAGCCAGTTTGAGCCGGGTGATCCACCGCAGGGTATATCCATAAATCGATGGATAAATTCAATAAATCCCTTTAGCTGGAGAAAGACTGCCAGGCGAATACGCCGGCAGGAACCTGAGCTGGTAATTCTTCATCACTGGATGCCTTTTATTGCCATGGGACTAGGGTCGATAGTCAGGCGTTTAGGGAAAAAACGAAATTTCCCTGTTATAGCCGTTTGTCATAATGTAATTCCTCATGAAAAGCAGCTTGGCTGGAAATTCCTTAACCGGAGACTCCTTAAACGCTGCGATGGATTTATTGTTCTGTCCCGTTCCGTGCTGGATGATCTTACTATTTTCACCAACAACGAACTGAAGGTTTTTGTTCCCCACCCGGTCTACGACATATTTGGTGATGGTGTTGAGAGGGAAGAGGCCGGTAGATATCTGGGACTCGACACTTCAGGAAAATACCTGTTGTTTTTTGGATTAATCCGAAAGTACAAGGGACTTGATTTGCTGCTCAGGGCATTCGCTTCGGCAAGGCAGGAAATAGAGGGACTGAAGCTCATTGTTGCCGGTGAGTTTTATGCAGGTAAGGAGGAATACATGGAATTAATAGGCAAGCTTGGTCTGAACGATAGTATCCTGGTCCGGGATCAATTTATCCCTGCCGGGGAAGTGAAATATTATTTCAGTTTGGCGGACCTGGTTGTACAGCCTTACAAGACTGCTACCCAGAGCGGTATCAGCCAGATCGCATACCATTTTGGGAACCCCATGCTGGTGACTGATGTCGGTGGATTGGCAGAAATTGTTCCTCATCAAAAGGTGGGTTATGTTACACCGGTTGACGAAAAGGAAATTTCAAATGCCATCCAGGACTTTTTTCAAAACGACAGAGCAGGGGAATTCCGGAAAAATGTTGAAGCCGGAAAGAAAAGATTCACCTGGGATGCCATGAGAGAAGAGATTCTTCAGCTGGCTGTCAGGATTAATTCTACACGGTAAAAGGAATCCATTAATATATTGGGATTTCAGTTTAGAACGCTACAATATTCAATTGATCGAAAAGAACCATCAGGCTATCTGATAATAAGGAGAGTCAAACTCCTGACCTCTTGACTGCCAGGGATGTAACCTCTGTCACATACCCATTGAAAATCAGGTATATAACAAATACCCAAAATCGCAAAACATAGCTAAATGGTGCAAAAAGGCACTTGAAAAGGACACTCCTGAGAACTCAAAAAGAACTATCATAACCTTACGGTCACAAAGACTTATTTGGATAGCTTGAATCAAATAAAATAATATTGGGGATTGAGATAGTGGCTCACTTTTGAACGGTAGACCTGGTTCTCAGTGAGCGGAGTTTTCCAATATATATTACTAATTTAAGCTTTGTATTTTTCTATCCAAATAAACAATTCATTTTCAGGTCATGGTCAACTATGGTTGTGCTATACTTATTGGCCTTAACCCCATGTGTAGTAACCATTGTTATATAAACACCTTTCCGAACTGCTCTGTCAGTTTTAAACTCTCTTTTTTTCGTTTCAATTCTATCTAAGTAACCAGCATCTATGGTAAATTCATCATTGTAGAACTTCATCTCACACAGGTTGACCCAGTTGTCATCTCGATCAATTACCATATCTACTTGAGCTTTGTTATTACTCCATGTGTAATTTTCTGAGACTATACCTTCAATTTTTAGTGCTCGTTTAATTTCCGTACTGTGCTTCAGACAAATTGTTTCGAAAGCATAACCGCACCATATTAAATATTCTGGTAGCTGATATAATTGTTGCCAACTATTCCCTTTAAATGGTTTTATGAATTGCAAGTAAAACAAGCAATATTCATCATAGATTCGATAAAGAGTTTCTTTTGATTTTCCTTTGTATGAATCATATTTCAGCACAAATCCTGATATTTCTAATTCTACTAACGATTGAGAAAACCGACCACTTGAATTAACCTCACATTTATCTAATAAGTCTGCTCGGGTTAATCCTTTTTTCTTGCCTTCGGCCAGTACATCAATAATTTTTTTGTGAAATGATGAAGAATTGAAGAGAGATTTAAACACATCATCAAATTCATCTTCCAGATACGCTCCAGATTGAAAGCACAGTCGGTCGATTGTTGTAACTGCTGATTCACCTTTTTTTACTTGTTCAAGATACTCAGGTATCCCTCCAAGAGACATATATATTTTCAGCAACTCATATTCTAACATTGGATTTCTTTTATACTCAAAAAACTCCCTAACCTCCCCTAAATTAAATGGTTTGAGATTTATTTTCTGGGTTATTCTCTTACTTAATCCTTTATGATTCTTGATAATCTTTTTTACCATATAAGAAGCTGCTGATCCACATACTACAACTATGAGGTTAGTTCTTGCGGAACAAAAGTCATTCCAGAAGTTTTCAAAAGCTGGTAAGAAGCCCGATTTATCGGTTGCAATCCATGGGAATTCATCAAAAAAGATCACCTTCTTACTCTTGCTTTTTCGTAACCCAGTTATGTGCTTCTTCAATAGGACAAAGCAATCGATCCAATCTTTTGGTTTATCATCTTTGAATTTATCTGTGACTTCATTGAGTTTCGTCATGAAGTTTTTAATTTGTACTGCTTTGCTCCCAATACTATAACCTGTCACATTGAAAACTATCTCTTTCTCATAAAACTCTCTGATCAAGTACGTTTTACCAATTCTCCTTCTTCCGTATATTGCAATTAATTCTGACCTAGAACTGTTTAAAGAATTTGTTAAAACCTCTTTCTCCACAACTCTTCCGATTATTATATTTGCCATAGTTGAATAATTTATAAGTGTTCCAAATATAGTGATTATTACATTGTTTGGAACACCTATCATTGATTGTATTTATTATTTATGATATTTATAGGTGTTCCAACGAAATGTTTTTTCTTAATATCTGGAACACTTATCAATCGATTTTAATCGTCATTCTCCAGCTTTCTGGCAAAATTCTGGCAAAAAAAAGCAGCCACAAGTCTTAATGCCTGTAACTGCTTCATAATCTGCGTGGAGCATATCGGAATCGAACAGATGACCTCTTGACTGCCAGAGACAATACGGGATTTTCCACCGGACTCCATTATACTCTATTACACTACATTACAAATATAATGTACAGTTGTTTTTCCTATATACTACACCTGTTTTCCGTTTGGCTGGCAAAAAATCTGGCAAATTTTGAAATTGATAAATCCATCAGCTTATTTTCCATGGTAGTGTTTTCTCCATATTCGATCCATAACCTTTTTTAGGTAGCGGTTTAAATCCTTGTTAAAATTTCCAGTAAAATTATTCATTAAATAGGTTCTTGTGAGAAATAACTACCTGTAATTGTACTCCTTACATTGTATAGTTTTTCGGTTAACTCTTTTTTATTTTAGTAAATGCGAACTATTTCGTATATTTGAGCGTAAAAGTTCATGTAAAAAAGTTATGGAAACACTAATATCTGATATGGAGTTGATACGGCAGACAAGGGACGGCATCGATAAAAAAAGCCTCATGGAGTTATTACGTTCGTTTGTAAACATATCATTAAAAGAATATGCATCTTATGTCCATGTTTCTGTAAGGATGATTCAGAAGAAAAAGCAGGATGAAAAATTATCTTCTAGAGTTACTGAACATACTTTGTATATCTCCAAATTATACAGGGAAGGTATTGAGGTTCTTGGGGACATAAAAAATTTCAGCAGGTGGATGGATTCACCAAACCCCTCTTTAGGTGGCGAAATCCCTAAAACATATCTGGACACAATTTCAGGTGTCCTATATTTGTCAAACCATTTGCAAGGTATTGCGCACGGATTCCCAGCCTGATATGATACTTTACAGAATTGCCCATGAATTGCATGCCGACTTAAATGGGGTTGGTGGGCTTACCAATAAAGGAAGGTGGAACCACAAAGGTGCACCGCTTGTTTATTTATCTGAACATATTTCCCTATGTGCATGGGAAAAGTTAGTGCAGTTTGAATCAATAAATAATATCCCTGATATCTATGTTTGTTTAACAGTTGAAGTTCCCGATGATAGTTTAACGATTTTATCGAAAGAAATTCTGGACAGGGATTTTAAGCAGTGGGATACGTACCCCCATTCGTTGAAAACAATGGATTTTGGAAGTAATTTTCTAAAGGAAAATGAAACATTGCTTTTGCAAGTCCCTTCCATTGTTGTTCCGAGCGAATATAATTTTCTGTTCAATCCTTTGCACCCTAAAAGCAAAACAGCTAAAATTATTAATATTGAACCATTTGTTTTTGATGGAAGGTTAAAGAAAATGAAGTAGGCTTAATTTTGGTGGACGTATTGATCAGAAGATTTTTCATTGCGAAATTGTTGTGGATAATGAAAAGGTTAAACGAGAGAGCAAAGTACAAACCTATACCTGCCATTTTGGATTTTACAGGAATGCAAGGAGAAGATACTTTGGAACAGGAAATACATGCCAATTACAGCAACTAATATGGAGATATTCTTCCAAATGAATGGGAAACAGGTAAAACTTTTACATTGTTGATACAAATAAAACCACGTACATGATGGTGACTTCTTAACGGAATTACTTCCGGTGCTTCGTGTTTATGTACATTTTCCTTAAGTTTTAAAATAGATGGCTCCATAGAAGCATAAGAATAACCTAACTCATCTTTATCGGTTTGCCCTCTCCACAATCCGGCACTGGGAGATCTGGAGCATACCGGAGCCGAACCGCAGACCTCTTGACTGCCAGTGAACCGCTTACTGAAATTCCATTTTTAGCATTCCAATAACCTTTTTGTCAATGGGAAAGCTGAGGTCCTTTTCTTCGATCTTTTCAAGGGAAACCCAGCGGAAAGACTGGGCACCGTTTTTCAGTTCAGGAAAATCGAATACTTTATTTGAAACTTTTATCTTCAGCTCTTCGGAGAATTCAGCCAGATAATAGATACTAAGCAACTGGTGGTCGTCGAAAAACAGGGCCTTCTGGTAATAGTCGGTGGTATAAAAATGTGAAATATTTGTGATTTCCTGTCCGAATTCTTCCATGGCTTCCCGTTTCAGGCAGTCCACTGCACCCTCCCCGTATTCCATCCCACCTCCTGGGAATTTTACCATCCTGATATCCAAATGGTATTCATCACTGATCAGAACCTCATTTCTGTTGTTCAGGATCAGCATATATACCCGGATGCTGTATTTTATTTTATTGTCCGGCAACACTGGTGGCGAATTTTATTATTTCATCCATCTGATCAGGCTGGTACCAGTTTATATCAGGATCCCTGTTAAACCAGGTAAGCTGCCTGCGTGCGTAATGGCGGCTGTTGCGTTTAATTAGACGGACTGCTTCCTCAAGGGAATGTTTGCCGTCAATAAAATCAAATAATTCTTTATATCCAACAGTATTCAAGGCATTCTTTTCCCTGTGTTGAATACTTTTTTTCACCTCATCGAGCAATCCGTTTTGCATCATATCATCTACCCGCAAATTGATCCTTTCATAGAGAGACTCCCTTTCCATGTTCAGTCCAATTTTTACAATTCCGAAATCACGATTCTTTTTTTTACGGGTTAGAAATCCTGAATATGGTTTACCCGAGCTCAGGCAAACTTCGAGGGCTTTCAATATTCTCTTTGGATTCTTCAGGTCTATGTTCTGATAACTTTTCGGGTCCAGTTTTTTTAACTCGAAACGAAGGCTTTCGAGTCCCTCGCGTTCCAGCCTCTCAATCAATGTATTACGTAAATCAACATCAATCTTTGGTAGATCATCTATTCCTTCGCAAACAGCCTGGATGTACAGTCCGGATCCACCACAAAGGATTACCGTCTGGAATTTCTCGAACAGAATGTTCAGCGTGTGCAGGGCTTCCTTCTCAAACATTGCAGCACTGTAGTATTCGGTAATGGAGCGATGCTGAACCAGGTGGTGTGGGACTTTTTCAAGAATCTCCTTGCCGGGCACAGCAGTCCCGATATTTAGTTCACTGTAAACCTGTCTTGAATCTGTAGAGATGATTTCTGTATTCAGTGTTTCAGCCACTTTTACGGCCACCTCTGTTTTACCCACCCCTGTTGGTCCAACTATGAAAACTGCCTGTTTCTTATTCATCCGGCAAGTCGTCGTCGTAAAGTTCTGAGCTGTAGCCAAGCTCATTAAGCTCATCGGGATCAAATAATTCTTCACCAAGGGAATTACTGTCCATCATTGCTCCATCTGAAAAATCCTTCAATCCAAAAAGCTGGTCCATTAATAATTGTTGAGGGGGAGACCCCTTTTCAGTGCTGCAGAGGGGATAGTGTTTGTTCTGGTCCTTCTTGCTTTTTTCGACCAGTTCAATGAATAAAAGTCGTTCATTGAAAACATCGAAAACATAGATCATCTTTTCATGGACCTTACTTATATGATCCCCAACCACCGCATTATCCATGGTGATGACTTTGGCTGATTCTTCATCTGAAAGCTCGAAAAGCGTTATTTCCTGCTCTTTTTCCCAGTCCTGAGTACAAATATAGAAGGAGGCAATTTGTGATTTATCAAAATGCAGGTTCTCCTGTATGGCCATATGAAGCTGGAAGAAAGTCTGGCTGGCCAGGATTTCAAAATCGCGAATGAAGTCATCCTGTTCATTTGATATCAACCTGAACTTGAGGACCATATATTAGTTTTCATACAAGTTACTTAAAAAATTCAAAGTATCCATATTATCTGCATAATCCCATAATCCGGGATGCTGGGTACTTCCAAATTTAATAGTTGATAATCCATCTGTTTGAAGTCCGGCAATACACTGTATCGAGCCTTGCTCAGTGCTTAGTCGGGAAACTAGTACTTCTGGATTCTCATAAAACTCATAATGAAGTGTTCCGACCGGAGAAGCAATAGCTTTATCAGGTAGTACCAGGAGAAAACCGTTATCCAGATGTTCCACGATGTTCATCAGGAATATTGATCTCTGGTACAGGTAATTATTGGCATATTTATGATGATCGATAACATGATGGTAGTTTTCCATCGCCTCGAAAAACCTGTTGAAATTATAATCTAATGGGACATATAATTTTGCGATATTCCTGCATCCCATACCGAAATAGAGGAAGATGTCATCTGCCAGAAGAGTCAGGTCCTCTACTGATTCATTACCCGACAGAATGGCTACCCCATTCCTGTTTCGCCTGAAGATATGAGGGTATTTGCCAAAATAATATTCAAAATAGCGGGAGGAATTATTACTGCCGGTGGCAATTATAGCATCAATATTATTTAAGTAGGATTCTTCGAAATGGATATGTTCTGAAAAACGGGTTTCATATTCCTGGATTTTATCTGCCAGAAAAGGCAGGATCTTATCATCCTTTCCGGACATCTTACCGATAAATCTATGTCCGCTGAGAAGAACGGACAGAAAATCATGAAACCCAACCAGGGGGATATTGCCTGCAAGGATGGTCCCTACGGTGAGGGCCGAAGCCGGTTGAAAATCTTGAAGGGGATACCTGCCGCACCATTCCTCCAGTTTCGGTTTATCCAGAAGAAGGGATATTTCTTTCAGCGCCTGGTAGATAAAGACCGTAGTGAACCATGGGTTTACAGCCCTGGCTTCCTGTGCAATTTCTATCAGTTCCGGGTCTTTGAAATACAATTCCTCCGCCATATCCCCGGAAGGATAGACTTTATCCAGATCATGAAGATTTTCCTTCAGATAATTACCCAGTCTTGCAAATGCCTCTATTCTATCCGAAAGTTTCATGAATTATTTATTAAAAGTACTCTTCCCAGGAAAGATCCTGGAATAATTCTGTAAGGACACCTCCCATGAAAATGAGCATGATGAGTCCAAACAATAAAATAGTCCCGCTAAGCACGATACCAATTATTCCGCATATCCGGCCAGTGTTAACATTCTTAAAGCTGGCTGTAGTGTAAACTTTAGGATTCTGCTTATAAGATTCGATTGCTTTGCCTGACATCACTACCGCAATAATCCCCAGTACAAGTCCAACGAAAAAAACAAATATACAGCAGACAGTGGTTACCAGGGAAAAAATTCCCAGGATAAGGATTCCCTGTGAATTTGGGATTGGGACCTGTACAACGGGAGCGACAGGTACATTTTCTGTGTTTTGATCAATTGTTTCCATTATTTTATTCTTAGTGGATGATTATTTTGTAAAAAAAGGATCCAAGGATGAGGAATGTATTAGAGATATAAAAGATCTTCAGTATAAGAGCTCCATGTTTCAGGTTAATCACCAGGTGGATTCCAAGGAATGCGAACATGCCAAGCAGGGGCAGCAGGGCAGGGAAGAGCAGGATGCTTTCGGTAAAATCCCCTTTAAGCAGGGCGATAATACTGCGTTGTATGCCGCATCCCGGACAAGGTACTCCTGCATGTTCCTGAAATGAGCAGCTTCCCATATGGGACTCAAACCAGGTGATGATCTTTAGGAACATTCCTTACTTGTTTTCCTCCTTTATCAGGTTAAGTGCTGATCCGGCTCTGAACCATTCAATCTGTTTCTCATTATATGTATGGTTTACAGGAAACTCATCACTGCTTCCATCTGAATGGGAAAGTCTGACAATCAGCAATTTTCCCGCTGCAAAATCTGCGAGTCCCACGATCTCTATAGCATCATCCTCACGGATTTTATCATAGTCCTGCTTATTAGAGAAAGTCAATGCCAGGACCCCCTGTTTTTTTAAGTTTGTTTCATGGATCCTGGCAAATGAACGTACAAGTACTGCACTTACACCCAGGTGTCTTGGCTCCATTGCGGCATGCTCCCTGGAGGATCCCTCCCCATAATTTTCGTCGCCTACAATCATTGAATTGAGCCCTTCCTTTTTATACGCGCGTGCTGTATCCGGTACTGTGCCGTATTCACCAGTGAGCTGGTTTTTGACCGAATTGGTTTTCTCGTTATAGGAGTTTATTGCACCGATCATAAGATTATTGGAAATATTATCCAGGTGCCCCCTGTATTTGAGCCATGGACCCGCCATTGAAATATGGTCGGTCGTACATTTACCACTGACTTTTATAAGGAGTTT
>JAUUZM010000018.1 GCA_030589965.1 Bacteroides sp. | reverse complement strand
GAAATCGTACTCTGCACACCACCCGGTGGGGATGGCAGGATCCATCCCGCTATTCTTTATTCGGCCGACCTGCTTGGTATACAAATGATATTCAAGGCTGGTGGAGCCCAGGCTATCGCAGCCATGGCATATGGAACGGAAAGTATCCCCGGGGTAGATAAGATTTTCGGTCCGGGTAATGCCTATGTTACAGTAGCCAAACAGCTGGTTAGTCTTGAAAAGGTTGCCATTGATTTGCCAGCAGGACCATCAGAAGTGGCAGTTATAGCTGATGAAACAGCCAACCCCGCTTTTATCGCTGCGGACCTGCTTTCACAGGCTGAGCATGGAACCGACAGCCAGGTGCTGCTGGTGAGCTCAGATCCAGGATTGGCAGATTTAGTACAGGAGGAAGTCGCAAAACAGCTGGAGGCCCTGCCCAGAAAGGATATAGCTTCAAAATCCCTGGAAAAGAGCAGGATCATTGTGCTGGAGGATGGAGACGAGGTTATTGATTTAATAAATGAATATGCTCCTGAACATTTGATCATCATGTGCCGGGATTATGGTGAGACAGGAATCAGAATCAAAAATGCCGGATCGGTTTTTATGGGAAATTATACACCGGAAAGTGCTGGTGATTATGCTTCCGGTACCAACCATACCCTTCCAACAGGGGGCTATGCCAAGGCTTATAGCGGACTCGGACTGACGGATTTTCAGAAGCGGATAAGCTTCCAGGAAATTAGTGAGGAAGGACTGAGGAATCTTGCACCATCTATCATCCGGATGGCAGAAGAAGAGGAACTTATGGGCCATGCAATGGCCGTTGATATTCGGTTAAGAAAAACTTCCAATAATCCTGATTAAATGAATGATTTAAAGGATATTGTCAGAAAGAATATATTGGACCTCGTACCCTATTCCTCGGCCCGTGATGAATATTCCGGGCAGGAAGCCATTCTAATGGATGCGAATGAGAGTCCGTATAATTCTCCCTTAAATCGTTACCCGGATCCACGGCAGAATAAACTGAAGGAGAAAATTTCCGGTATGCTGGGAATCACCTCAAATCAGATATTCCTGGGGAATGGAAGCGATGAAGCCATAGACCTTCTGATGCGGGTTTTTTGCAATCCGGGTAGGGACCGGATCATTATCATTGATCCAAGTTATGGAATGTACAAGGTTTGCGCTGACATTAATGATGTAGGAGTTGATTTTGTGAAGCTGGAGGCGGATTTCAGGCTGAATGCAGTAAGAATACTGGGATCTGTCAGGCCATCCACCAAAATGATTTTTCTGTGTTCCCCCAATAATCCAACTTCCAACCTGCTTGAAACCGAAGAAATACAAAAGATTCTGGACCGCTTCAAGGGAATTGTAGTACTGGATGAAGCATACATTGATTTTGCAGGCGATGAGGGATTTCTGTCAAGCCGGAAAGATTATCCTAACCTGGTCATCCTGAGGACCCTCTCTAAGGCCTGGGCAGCGGCCGGGATCCGATTGGGAATGGCCATTGCCGATCCTGAGGTTGTCAGCCTGTTGGATCGGGTGAAGTATCCCTATAATGTGAATCTGCTTACCCAGGAAAAAGCACTGGATATACTGGATAATGAGAAGCAGAAAAACGAGTGGGTGGAAATGATACTTTCGGAACGTGTGCGCCTGGTAAAAAAGCTGGGAAAGCTTGCTGTAATAAAGAAAATTCATCACTCGGATTCCAATTTCATTCTAGTCAGGGTGGATGATCCGGATGCCATGTATGGTCACCTGGTGAAGGGTGGAGTCATAATCAGAAACCGCTCCGGCCTGACACATTGTGAGGGCTGTCTCAGGATAACCATTGGAAGCAGAGAGGAAAATAAACGCATGCTTGAATTGATAAAATCTTTTTAGCAAATGAAGAAAGCATTATTTATAGATCGGGACGGGACCATGGTATTTGAGCCTCCTGTGGACTTCCAGGTGGATTCACTGGAAAAACTGGAGTACCTTCCCGGCGTATTCCGCAATCTGTACTTTATTAGTAAAAATCTTGATTATGAGCTGGTTATGGTTTCGAATCAGGACGGCATGGGGAGTGAGCAGTACCCTGAATCCTCATTTCAGCTGGTGCAGGAAAAGATCCTGACCGCTTTCAGAAATGAAGGCATTGAGTTTGACAATATACTTATTGATGCCTCCATGCCGGAGGATAATCTGCCTACACGCAAACCAGGCACAGGAATGCTAACAGAGTATATGAAGGGGGAATATGATCTGGAAAATTCATGGGTTATAGGAGACAGGCATACCGATGTAGAATTAGCAAAAAACCTGGGATCAAAGGCTATTCTCATTGGTGGTACGGAGGAGGCCGATGAACTCAATGAAAAAGGACTGGGAGGGTTTTGCGGACTGGTAACGGATGGCTGGGATGAGATCTACAGGTTTCTTCTGAGAAATAAACGCAGAGCCTCCGTTAAGCGAAATACATCGGAAACAGGTATTCGTGTTGAAATTGGACTTGATGGTACAGGAATCTGCAAAGTATCAAGCGGAATAGGTTTTTTCGATCATATGCTTGAACAAATTGCAAGGCATGGAAATATGGATCTTGTGATTGAAGTCGAAGGTGATCTTCAGGTTGATGAGCATCATACTATAGAAGATACCGGACTGGCTCTGGGAGAGGCGTTCAGTGAGGCTTTAGGCGACAGGAAAGGCATTGACAGATATGGTTTTGTACTGCCCATGGATGAGTCTGAAGCAGCTGTCTCCATTGACATGGGAGGCCGCAGCTGGCTGGTCTGGGAGGCTGAATTCATGCGGGAAAAAATAGGCGATATGCCTACTGAGATGTTCGAACACTTTTTTAAATCATTTTCCGATACAGCCCGTTGTAGTCTGAACATTTCCGTAAGAGGGAAGAATGAGCACCATAAAGCTGAAGCAATTTTCAAGAGCTTTGCAAAAGTCCTCTTGCAGGCTGTCCGCCGGGACCCATGGAATATTGATATCCCCTCAACCAAAGGCAAACTATGAAAGTAAAGAGTAATAATAATAAAGGAAATTCGGCAGACAATACTGCCATTCTTCTCATGCATTGTCCTGATAAGCCGGGGATTGTGGCAACCATAACCAGGTTTCTAAGTGAATGGGGAGGCAATATACTTTATCTGGATCAGCATGTGGACCAGGATCACGAGGTCTTTTTCATGAGGCTTGAGTGGGATATGGACAGTTTTGGCATTACTCCCCGAGACTTTGAGTCTCATATGGAAACCATGGCTGAGAAATTTGATATGACCTGGAGGTTTTACACTAGCGGGAGAAAACCACGTATGGCTTTATTTGTTTCCAAACAGTCTCATTGCCTGGATGATATACTCGCCAGGTACACTTCCGGGGAATGGAACGTGGAAATTCCGGTTGTGATCAGTAATCATGTAGCTCTGGAAGATCATGTAAGAAAATATGGACTGGAGTACAAGTGGTTTCCCAAAACAGCTGATACCAGGGAGGATCAGGAAAAATATGAACTTGAAATACTTCATAAGTACGATGTGAATTTTGTTGTGCTTGCCCGGTATATGCAGGTATTGTCTCCGCATTTTGTGGGACAGTATAAAAACAAGGTTATAAATATTCATCATTCCTTCCTTCCGGCTTTTCCCGGCGCCAAACCCTATCACCATGCATTTGAGCGGGGTGTAAAGATCATTGGTGCAAGCAGCCATTATGTAACTAATGAACTTGATGAGGGACCCATAATTGATCAGGATGTTGCAAGGGTAACGCACAGGGACTCAGTAAATGATATGATACGGATTGGAAGGGACCTCGAAAAGATCGTTCTGTCCAGAGCTATACATGCCCACCTGAACAGAAAACTGATAGTATATAAGAATAAGACAGTGGTATTCAGCTAAAAATGAAAGTAGCTATTGTAAAATATAATGCGGGTAATATCCGATCTGTTGATTTTGCCCTGAAACGATTAGGAGTAGAAGCCAGTATCACGGATAATCATGAGGAATTGTCTGCGGCAGATAAGGTAATATTCCCGGGTGTCGGAGAGGCAAGTACTACGATGAAGTACCTGAAGGAAAGAGAATTGGATTCCCTCTTGAGAGGTTTACATCAACCGGTTCTGGGGATTTGCCTGGGACTCCAGTTGATGTGTGCCGCATCGGAGGAGGGAGAAGCTGAATGCATAGGGATATTTGATCTAACCGTTAAAAAATTTGAGCCCCGGCAGAAAGTACCCCATATGGGCTGGAACAGCCTGAGTGGGATACAGGGAAAGCTGATTCCCCGGGAATTGGAAGGCAGATACACTTATTTTGTTCATAGCTATTATGCCCCAATATGTGATCAGACAACTGCGGTGGCAGATTATATCAATCCTTTCAGTGCCGCACTTGAAAGAGATAATTTCTACGCTACCCAGTTCCATCCTGAAAAGAGCGGCAGCGTTGGTGAACGTATTTTGAAAAGTTTTCTTGAATTATGATTGAGCTGATACCTGCCATAGATATTATCGATGGGAAATGTGTGCGCCTTGAACAGGGTAATTACAACCTGAAAAAGGTGTATTCTGCAAATCCTGAAGAAGTGGCCCTTCAATTTGAGGGAATGGGAGTCCGCAGGCTTCATTTGGTGGACCTTGATGGGGCTAAAGCCGGACACGTAATTAACCTTGATGTATTGGAAAAAGTCGCTTCTCAGACCTCCCTGCTGATAGATTTTGGAGGTGGAGTAAAGACAGGAGAAGATCTCCGTAGTGTATTCGATGCGGGTGCCAGGATGGCTACGGCCGGTAGCATAGCAGTAAAAAATCCGGAACTGGTAAGGGAGTGGCTGAAGGTGTATGGTCCCGAAAAAATTATTCTGGGAGCAGACGTCAATAAGGGCATGATCGCCATACAGGGTTGGCAGGAGCAGACTGAACTTGAATTGTTTGAGTTTGTAGGAAACTGGATGAAAGCCGGGATCAAGCAGATTATATGTACAGATATAGCCGTGGACGGTATGTTGACAGGTCCGTCTGTTGACCTTTATACTAAGCTCAGGGATGCTTTTCCTGAACTGGAGATCATTGCCAGTGGTGGAGTTTCAGGTATTAAAGATATTTTGGAACTGGAGGAAAAAGGCCTGGATGGGGTAATATTCGGCAAGGCCTTTTATGAGGGAAAGTTGAGGGAAAACGAAATCAGGAATTATTTGAAATCTGTCTGATATGCTAGCAAAACGAATCATACCATGCCTTGATATTCGAAACGGACAAACCGTTAAGGGGATCAATTTCCTTGATATCCGTGAAGTTGGGGATCCGGTTGAAATGGGAGCTGAGTATGCAAGTGCAGGAGCTGATGAACTTGTTTACCTGGATATTACTGCAACCCATGAGGGTAGAAACCTGTTTGCCGATCTGGTGAGAAGAATTGCCAGGAATGTAAATATTCCATTTACCGTCGGAGGTGGGATTAAGGAATTGAAGGATGTTGAACCACTGTTATCCGCCGGAGCGGATAAGGTAACAATAAATTCTGCTGCCGTGAAGGATCCGGAGCTCATCAGCCGGATTGCCAGTTCATATGGCAGCCAGTTCGTTGTTGTGGCAATTGATGCCAAATTCGAGTCTGGGGAATGGTATGTGTATGTGAATGGAGGAAGGATCAAAACCGATAAAAAGCTCTTTGATTGGGCCAGGGAGGCAGAAAAGAGAGGGGCGGGAGAAATTTTGTTTACATCCATGAATCATGACGGTACCAGGAAGGGTTATGCAAATGAGGCAACTGCCCGGATATCCAGGGACCTTGGTATTCCTGTTATTGCTTCGGGAGGGGCAGGGAAGATGATGCATTTTGTTGATGCCTTCAGTGAAGGGGAAGCAGATGCAGCCCTGGCGGCTTCAATTTTCCATTTCAGGGAAATCGGAATCCGTGATCTGAAAAATCATTTAAAAGAACATAATATACCCATACGATAAATCTTGAAATATGTCTCTGAATTTTGAAAAACTGGGCGGTATATTGCCCGCTGTGATACAGGATGCCAGTACGAGTGAAGTACTGATGCTGGGATTTATGAATCCTGAAGCCTATGAGAAGACAAAAAAGGAGGGGAGGGTTTGCTTTTATTCCCGTACCAGGGAAAGATTATGGACCAAAGGAGAGGAGAGTGGCAATTTCCTCGATGTAGTTGAGATCAGGGAGGATTGTGACAAGGATACTTTATTGATCCGGGTAAATCCTGTCGGTCCCGTTTGTCATACCGGGGAGAGAACATGTTTCGGTGAGGGAGATGATGCCCCATCTAAGAACCTGGATTTTCTGAATACACTTCAGGATCTTCTTAAGTCCAGGAAAGAGGAAATGCCAGAGAATTCTTATACAACGAAACTATTCAAGTCCGGTGTTAACAAAATCGCACAGAAAGTAGGAGAAGAGGCAGTAGAACTTATTATTGAGGCAAAGGACGGGGATGATGATCTTTTTCTAAATGAGGCTGCTGATTTATTGTTCCACCTCATGATCCTTCTCACTGACAGAGGGTACAGCCTGGAAGATGTAAGCGAAATTCTTAAGGGCAGGCATTAAATCCGTATTCCCATTACCATGATGTCGTCAATCTGATCCTGGAAGTCCATCCAGGCAATAATGGTCTTGTCCAGTATCATTTCCTGTTCTGTCATTGGTTTTTTGTGAATATCCAGCAGTAGCTCCTTGAATCTTTTATGCATGAATTTCTTGCCTCTGGGACCTCCAAACTGGTCTACATAACCATCTGAGAAAAGATAGAGGCAATCACCTGTCTGCAGATCAATAAGCTTTTCATTAAATGGTTTATGATCGAAGGAATGCCAGCCAATGGGCATCTTATCCGCTTTAATCTCAGTGAGTTCTCCCTCTCTGATCATGAATAGCGGATTATTGGCACCCGAAAAAGAAACTTTTTTGTTGGTTTTGTCCAGGATTATGAGGGCCAGATCCATTCCATCCATGGCATCTGAATCTTCCCCTGTATGGTGGAGTGCCTTAATAACATGCTCTCTTAAGTTATTCAGAAATCCATCTGATTTCAGTCCACAATCCGCCGTAGCAAGTATCTCATTAAAACCGGATACACCAAGCATGCTCATAAATGCACCCGGAACTCCATGTCCGGTACAATCAGCGACCGAAATAAAAATATGATCCTCTTTCTCAGCCACCCAGTAGAAATCCCCACTTACAATATCCCTTGGTTTGTCCAGTATAAAACATTCAGGAAGAAGTTGGTTAATAATAGGCATGGGAGTTCTTACAGCAGTCTGGATATGATGGGCATACCGGATGCTTGATTGCAATTCCTCCTGCTGCCGTATGATCTGATCCCTCTGGTCCATGACCAGGTCTCTTTGTGCCTGTATTTCGTTGTTCTGGGACTCAAGTTCCTCATTCTGGTTACGGATTTCCAGGGTAGCCTTTGCAACTTCCCTCTCAAGTTCATCTTTTTGCTTGCGCAGGCTGGCCAGGCGGTATCGGAAAATGCTGAGTATTATTAACAATACAGCAATTATGGATGCAGTAATAAACCACCAGGTTTTCCAGAAAGGAGGGCGGATGGTAAATGTGTATTCTGCCCTGTCTGACCCAATCCAAACCAGATAATCGGTTGAGGTCTCCACTTTGAATGCATAATTACCCGGGGGCAGCTGGGAATAGGTCCGGTCCCGCGTTGAAGTTGGACTGCTCCATTCCCTGTCATAGCCTTCCAGCATAGACCTGTACCTTAAGCGGTCGGGGTCCTGGTACCACATTCCGGTATATCTGAAAGTAAAATGATTCTGCTCATGAGAAAACCGGTCTTTACCCATCTCTATCTCTTCAGAAAGTAATTCTGTGCTCATAAGAAATATTACCGGCCTGACGGTGTCTCTTAAATGGGCCCTGGATTTGTATTTTATTAATCCATTTCCGGTACCTATCCAGACATCACCATTTGTATGGGAATAGATGGAATTCAATTGTGGTTCCTTATATGATACACCATAATTATCCCTGAATCGTTGAAAATATTTGCTTTCAGGATCAAATAAATCTATTCCTTCATTAGTCACAATTATCAGGTTTCCGAGTCCGTCGTTTTCAATACTCCTGATATCTGAGGTACTAAGTCCGGTATTTTCATTATAATTGATAAACTGTTCACCGTCATAGCAATACAATCCCTCACCTGAAGTAGAAAACCAAATATTGTCCTGGCTGTCCTGTATCAGGGAATAGACTGTACTTATATTCAAACTATCTTCTTCACCGAAGGTATATATGTTGTCATTTTCAAGGTAGGCCAATCTGTCTGCATCCTGGGCAAGCCATATCCTGTCTTTAGAATCTATGAGGGTGCCATAGACATAATTAGCCAGCCTGGGGTATGTATCGGAAAGGTTACGGAAGGTAATGGGTTGATCATCAATATTACAGATGGAAACACCTCCACCCAGAGTCGAAAATAATATCCATTTTTCATTAGCAGTTATAGATATCACGTTATTATCGCAGAGTCCTTCCCGTGTTGTATACAGTCTGTAGGAATAGGTGGCAGGATCAATTCTCAATACCCCCTGATCATAGGTACCCGCCCAGATATAACTATCCTCATCCAGGAACAATGAAATAAAATTATAATCTTCAGCAGCTCTTCCCCTGAAGATCTTCTCAACTGTAAATCCCCCATCTTCGGATGCAGTAAGCTTATACAAACCTTTATTACTACAAACCCAATAGAAATCATTCTCGTCGATAAGAAAATCATAAACCATCATTTGAGGAGGCAGGCCATGTCTCTCATCCAGAAACTCAAATATTGAAGTAACACTTTGTGTAACTTCATCCCTGCTGCCTATCCAGAGGTTTTTTTCCCGGTCAAGAAATATCGTAATTGTCCGGTCAGATGGGAGTCCATGCCGGGAGGAAATAAGTTTATACCTAACTGTACCACCCTCATTCATTGTCAGTTGCACGACTCCATTTTCATCGGTACTGATCCATATATCAAATTCATCCAGGACGAAATTATTAATTGATCCGAATTCCCATCCTTCAAAATACTTGATTTTCTTCGTTTCTAAATGAATGGAAAACATTCCTGCCTCATCGGTACCGGCCCATAGATTTCCGTCCTGATCATAGCTGATTTTTTTAATAATATTATCCGGCAGGCCATCTTTGGTGGAAAGATGTCTGAAGGTTTTATCCTGTGTATTATATATACTTATGCCATAATCAGTACCTACACAAACTTCTTTTTCAAGCAGAGCAATGGAATACGCATAATTATCTGCTAATCCATCATCTGTGTCCAGATTATATAGCCTTTCACCTGTATAATAATAAATACCTTCCCCAAGGGTGGAAAACCACATATTTCCCTGATCATCAAACACCAGATCGGTTATTGGAATGGATCCGAGTCCTTCTTCAGGCAGAAAAGCTGAAAATTCACCCCCTTTCATCAGGGATATCTGCCCGTTATTATGCCCGATCCACATTCTTCCCACTGAATCTTCGGCTATAGCTGTAATGTTGGAGCCTGCCAGGCCATCTGACTCCGTATAATGTAGGAAGTCAACCCCATCATAAAGAATGAGTCCGGATGAGGTACCGATCCAGATATATCCCTCATGATCCTGGAATATCACCTGGCTTCGATATCCTTTTTTGCCTTTAATTACTTTATGATGAATAAAATAGGGAGTCTGGGAAAGTGCCGGAACAATACACCCGGAAGACATCAGGAAAAGGAGAATTATATATTTTACTCTGGTACCCATATCCCCTGACGGATTATTTCATTTCCCGCATGCTGAAGCTTATGCTTACATCAATGACCTCAGCTATCTTCTGTTGAACAATGCTGGGGATGGTAATGTCATGATCTTCTAGTGGTATAGTAAATGTTGTTTCAACGGAGATATTGCCATGATTTATTTTCATTGTGCAACGTATGATCCTGTCCTGTTCAATACCATGAATTTTGAGTTTCCCTTTGGCTCTTACTTTTATTGTTGCGGGGGACTTAAAGTCAACTTCTTCGATGATTTTACCATTGAAGGTTGATTTCGGAAAGGTCTCCGTTTCAAGGTAATTTTCATTAAAATGGGTTTTCTGAAGAGCGGAATTAAATCCCATGAAACTATTCATCGGAATGGAAAAAGAAAAGGACCTGTCGCTGAGATTTAACACTCCGGCAAGCTTCCCGGAATTGGCTTTGATTACCTCCAGCGGAGCATCTGAGGTGAAATCAAGCTTGCCTATGTCGGAATAATACAGTTGCTGTTGACCTGAATGGCTGGAACTAAGAAAGGCCAGGCATATTAAAATCAATATTGTTCCCAGCCTACTCATAGTCTCAAATATAGGTTTTTTTCAGTCAATTGGACTTAGTATTTTTTCTGAAGTCCGAAATTACGGGTGATATTGAAACCAAAATGTATATCTCCGTCAAGCCAGTTACCGCTTGTTTCTGATATGAATCCTCTTTCAATCATAGATCTTGAATTCGTCAGATGTAATTGGAATACATGTCCCCCGGTCTCCAGATCCACACCCAGGGAAAAGGAATTCTTGTAATCATCTGCCGACTGACCTGGTAAAAGGTAAAAGTGCTCAGCGTTCAGGGATATACGATTACCCAGTTTAAATCTGGCTCCTGTTCCTATGGCAAAAATATTGTTCTGGTCGATTTTGAGGGGAACAAGATTTTTATGGATATAGGTTGGGGAGAGTTGCAGGCTGAACCTGGGACCGAATTTCCGGGCTGCAAGTAACTGGGTTACATAGCTCAGGCGATTGGTAAAGGTTTTCTCGTATTCGGAAGCAGGATCCTTAAAAGTGTTGAGATCGCTGCCCAGAACCAGGCTTAGGGTGAAAGGGGAGGTGTGTGGACCTGTTCCCTGCCTGAGAATTTTGAACTTCAGGAATCCATCCCATGTTTTCTGGTAGGTTGATCTTCCTATCCCTGCATTGATGCGGTCTGTTATCCCGTAATCCAATCCAAGGCGGGTGTTAGCTTCATCGAGTCCGAAAAAATTATAGAATCCGCTGTTCAGGGTGCCGAAGCGATGTCCAATAATAAAGAGCAGATCACCTTTTTCGGTATTTTGGATGCTGTGTCCGTTAATTATACGGCCTGCCTTAAAGGTAGCCATGGTATATTCAGGACCGGCTTCCTTTTCCAGCTTTTGATTAAGGATTTCTTCAAGAGACTGCCCTGAAAGAGTTTGACAAAGCAGGATTATAATAAATCCCGGTAGAATTTTTATTCTGTCCATGGCTTTAATTATTTGCGGCACCTTCCAGTATCCATATATTGATCTTCGAAAGTTCACACTCGGGTAATTTGGGACCGTCCTTTGGCATTTTTGGGGATCCGGAGCGATGGTTGATGGCAGCATCCAATTGTCCGGTATTTACCCGAATCAATACATCTTCATAATTCTGTAGACTGAATGGAGCAATGGCTCCCGTACCCTCGTAATGGCAATGCAGGCACCTGGATGCCAGGATGGGCTGAACATCAGTAGTCCAGCTGACATCACGTGTATCACATCCTGTCTTTCCGAATAGTTCTTCCTCGTTTTGGTTTTCACAAGAAACAATCCAGAAGGATGCAATGAACATACCAAAAACGAAGAATGCAAGCCAGGTACTACTATTCCTCATAGTTCTTCAGCATAAGATACCAAAGTCTAAGATAAGGATTATCCTTTAATCAGATCGGAAGTACAGAAAATCCGGGATTTTAATCAAATTGGGCCAGTGTCTTACTGATGATTTCAATTGATTCTGCTAATTGCTCCTTGTTTATAACAAGAGGGGGTGCAAACCTGATGATATGTTCGTGGGTAGGTTTCGCCAGCAAGCCGTTTTCCTTCATGGCAACGCATATGTCCCAGGCTGTTTTTCCTCCCTTAGGCCGAATAACTATGGCATTTAAGAGGCCTTTTCCCCTTACGGTTTCAATCATTTCGGAATTGATCTTTCCCAGCTCTTCCCTGAAATATTCACCCAGGTTTTCGGCATTTTCCGCGAGCTTTTCATCCCGAATGACTTCAAGTGCAGCAATGGCAACCTTGGCGGCAACCGGATTTCCTCCGTATGTGGATCCGTGTTCCCCGGGCTTGATGCAAAGCATGATATCATCATCAGCAAGTACAGCAGAAACCGGGTAAGCACCTCCGGAAAGGGCTTTTCCAAGGATGAGAATATCGGGTCTGACATTCTCATGATCGCAGGCCAGGAGCTTTCCCGTTCTGCCGATTCCTGTCTGAACTTCATCGGCTATGAACAGAACATTATTCTTTTTACAAAGATTAAAGGCCTTCTCAAGGTATCCCTCCGAGGGAACATATACCCCTGCTTCTCCCTGTATAGGTTCAACCAGGAATCCGGCTACATTCGGATCCTGTAGTTCCTTTTCAAGGGCGTCCAGATCATTATATGGAATGGTGACAAAACCCGGTGTAAAGGGACCAAAGCCCTTATAGCTGTCAGGATCGGTAGACATAGATATTATGGTGATGGTGCGTCCGTGGAAATTTCCTTCACAAACTATAATTTTGGCTTCATTTTCCGGAACACCTTTTTTCTCATAGGCCCATTTGCGGCAAAGCTTAAGTGCAGTCTCATCGCCTTCAGCCCCGGAGTTCATTGGCAGAACTTTATCATATCCGAAAAACTTGGTAATGAACTCTTCGTATTCACCCAAAACGGAGGTGTAGAATGCCCTGGAAACCAATGTAAGCTTCTCCGCTTGACTCCGCATTGCTGATATGATCTTAGGGTGGCAATGTCCCTGGTTTACAGCTGAATATGCTGAGAGGAAATCAAAATATTTTTTTCCTTCAACATCCCAGACGTATACACCTTCACCTCGATCGAGTACAACGGGCAGGGGGTGATAGTTATGAGCTCCATACTTATCTTCACGTGCAATGTAATCCTGAATATTCATGTCAATAGGGTTTTAAATATTTCCTAAAAATAGTTAAAGTTCCGGTTCACGCAGAAGGCAGGTAAGGAATTTTTTTACTTTTTAGAAGTGGGTAGTAAGTTTTACGTTAAAACGCCGCCCTGTGAGGTAATTTGGGACTGCAAATGCGGCTGGAGCGTAATCCTGGCTTGAAACAGTTTTTATCCAGGTGTAGGAGGCGGTATTCTTAACTCCAAGGAGATTGAATACTTCGGCTGAAATCCAGATACTTCGGAAAAAACGGAAGGGATTACCTTCCTTGAGCATAGTTTCTTCTTTCTTGAGTACTTTGGAAAGTCCAATATCCACCCTTTTGTAAGAAGGCATACGGAATACAACATCATAGCGCTGGATGGTTGGGGGACTAAAAGGGAGACCGGATCCATAAAGAATATTCAGGTGTACCTTCCAGTCCGGATTCCTTGGAAAATAGTCCCTGAAAAATACACCTACCATAAAACGCTGATCGGTCGGCCTCGGATAATATCCCGGTTCCTCCCTGATACCATCATCGTTATAGTAGAAATCTCCCAGAATATCTTCTTCAGTTTTCATCAGGCTGAAACTTGCCCATGAAGTAGCCCCGGGAACAAACTCTCCAAAAATCTTCATGTCAAGTCCAACTGCATAACCATTGGCCAGGTTCTCGGCTGCATATTGAATCCTTACATTATCAAGTTTGTATGGGATAAGATTTTTTAAATGTTTATAGTAGAATTCGCTAGTAAATTTAAAGGGCCGGTCCCATGCAGAGAAAACCAGGTCACCACCCATTACAATATGAATGGATTTCTGAGCCTTCACAGATTTGTTTATTTCACCGTCCGGATACCTCATCTCCTTGTAGAATGGGGGCTGGTAATAGTAGCCACCGGCAATTCTGAAAACCACATCCCGCTCCCAGTTTGGGTGGATTGAGAAGGTAATTCTTGGACTCAGAAGAAATTCCTTGTTCATATCCCAGTAAGTAGCCCTGAGTCCGCCGTTCAGAAAATACTTCACGCTGTCCTTTTCAAATACATAGGTATTCTGAACATATGTGCTCAGGCGGTTGCTGAAAAGCTGGTTATTAGATTTTATTGTGTTAAACAGGGTGATTTCTTCTCCTGAATAGGGAACAGAATAACCGACTGAGTCGATCATTTCCCATTCTGAGAGACGGTCATGTATCCTTTCCTGCTGCCATTTCATTCCCCAGTTAAGGGTATTCCTGCCCCTGGTATGTGATCCGATATGGGAGAGGGAATAAACATAGGCATTCAGATCATTCCTGGCATGATCATGCATTCCGCCAACTCCAATGTTCAGGATACTGTCTCCATAGGTTTCTGAACCCAGGCGGTTATCCAATTCATTAATCAGGTATTCCCCCAGGATATCATAGTTTTCATGTTCCAGGGATGCGAATACTGATCCAATCAACTTCAGGGAGACTTCTTCGTTTGGATTGAACTGCAGAGTCATGGCACCCGTGTAAGCATCAAACCTGTCCTGTTCCTGACCCTCATAATAAATAATAAGATTCAGGGGATTATTATAGGTCCCGAAATCAGTCCGCCGCGTCTCGGGTATAAAATGGAATCGGTTATTGGCAATATTTCCCAGGAAACTGATCTCCCATTTCGGTGAAAGCTTGTAAGAAAGAAGGGTTTGAAAGTCCAGGAAATTGGGATTATACTCACCTTTGGTTTCCAGTGTTGAAAGCAGGTACTGGGTAGTCCGATACCGGAATCCTGAAATATGTGTGAATCTTTTATTCTTTGAGGTCCCTTCCAGGTGAACAGAACCCCCCAGCAGGCTCACGCTGGCAGAGCCTGCAAATTCGTAGGGCTTTCTGTAGACTATATCCAGCACGGACGACATCTTGTCTCCGTAGGTAGCATCAAAGCCACCCGCCGAGAATTTAATGGAGGAGACCATATCAGGATTAATAAAGCTCATTCCTTCCTGTTGGCTGGACCGGACAAGAAAGGGTCTGTGAATCTCAATATCATTTACATACACCAGGTTTTCATCAAAATTTCCTCCCCGGACTGAGTACTGTGAACTAAGCTCATTTCTCGTGGATACCCCGGGTAGAGTGGACAGGAGGCTTTCGATGTTTCCTGAGACAGTTGGGAGCATGTCAAGCGTTTTAATGTCTATCCTGGTAATCGTGGTATTCCGGTCGTATTGTTCGCGAACGGTGACCTCGTCAAGATCCTGAGCGGTCTGTTCAAGCACGGGGTTGATTTCCAGTCTTTCTCCTGTGCTCAGGTTGATGGGGACTTCAGCCTGGGTATATCCCAGGTATGAAATGATCAGGCTAAGGGCTTCGCCGGCAGGGACTTCAATTTCAAATCTGCCATCCTCATTAGTCACAGTTCCGTAGGGGGTTCCGGGGATGGCAACACTGGCTGGAAATACCGGCAGTTCCCTGGTATCTGTAACCCTTCCCCAAACGATGGCTGTTTCCTGGCTAAAGGCCAGTGATGGCAGGCAGAGGAGGAGTATGTACAGGAACCTGATTTTCATGAAGTGCTCTGGGGTGTGCAATACTCTTTAAACTGATAATCGACTTTAAAATTGTGTGCCTGCTTTATCAAATTACGGACCTATCTGTTCTTGTTGCTATCCTTAAAATTTCCATCTTTTAGATACTCAAAGAATTGTGCCCACCTCAAAGGATCAAAAATGGAATAGTATGGGGTTTGTCCCATGGAATACCTGGCATTGAATTGTTCTCTCAGATGGTACTGGTAGTTCACATCAGGATCTGGTGGAGCATCTGGATTATGGATCTGGCTATGGATCATAGCAAGGTTATGGAATGCCCTCTGAAGATCATCATCAGGTAGCTCCAGGGAGATAAATGCCTGTTTGAACTCCTGGTAGGTTTTCCAGGGCAGGATGATAACTTCCCTGATTTCGATCGTGTCGGACTCCATGATGACATCAATAGGGTAATTGTAAGTACCCAGTGTATCAGGGATGCATATTGCCGTTCTTTTATAACCAACAGCTGAAAACAAAATGGTATCATGAGGTTCCACAACAAATGAAAATACACCCCTGGTATCGCTTATGGTACCCCTGGATTTATTCATAATCAGTATATGAACGAATTGCATAGGTTGCAACAATTCATTACGTATCACCCCGGATAACTGGATCAGTTTCTCATCTTGCTGTGCGCCGGAGGGAGAGGATAGGAGAAAAAGGGAGAATAGTATATAAAGAATTTTTTTCAAGGCCTAAAAATGATAAAAATAGCTCACATAAAAAATCCACATGTTCATTATTAACAAAAATTAAGATATTTTGATTTGGCTGCTTTGCATACCTTTACAGGAAATATCCATATTATGATCCAACAGGTTGAGATTTCATTGTCCCCGATGCCAAGGGGATTTCATCTGATTACGAGATATATAGAACAGGAGTTACCTGGATTGCCTGAAACAGGATTACTTAATATTCTCCTGCAACATACATCTGCCGGGATTACCCTGAATGAGAATGCTGATCCGACTGTCAGAGATGATTTTGAATCCTTTATTTCAAGAATGGTACCCGAAAACCAGCCATACTATATTCATACACTTGAAGGATCGGATGATATGCCTGCACACATAAAGAGTTCTTTATTTGGGGCAGAACTGACCATCCCAATTACAAATCACCGCCTGAATTTAGGTACATGGCAAGGAATATATTTATGTGAATTCAGGAATCATGGTGGAAGTAGAAGGATTGTAGTAACAATCATCAGTTAATGATTCATTTGTTTTTTTGTCCTTCAGTTGTGTTGCATTTGCCTTCGCACCCTGAAATCTTTTTTAAATGGAAAATAATTCGTAATATTGTATCCGAATGGATACAGTTCATGGATGTATTTTATTG
>JAUUZM010000138.1 GCA_030589965.1 Bacteroides sp. | reverse complement strand
ATTTGCCTGGAGGAATATAATGTCAAAAAAACATAAATACGGAAACATAGACCATGATGACCTTTTGAGGTATGTGCAGGGAGAAATGTCTGATGAGGACCGGCATGCTCTCGAAAGAGAGATCCAGAAAGACCTGTTTACTTCTGAAGCATTGGAAGGCCTGTCCTCCATCCGAATTGAGGAGGCAAGGGCGGATCTGGACAAGTTGGAGAGCCAGCTGAATAAAAGATCATCCGGTAGAAAGTCAGCTGTATGGATCCGAATTGCAGCCTCTGTTGTCATACTTTTAACTATTGGAACATTATATTTTACGCTGTTTACAGATATGATTAATCAGACAGACAGGATGGCAGTTGAAACGGAATCAAAGGAAGAATCAAGGGACCAGAATGCTACCGGAAGAGTTCAGCCTTCCATAGATTCTGAGACTTCTGCTTTAACTGGAGGACAGGATCAGAGTGAAATATTGCAGGAAGAGGCATTAGAGATGGAAGCAGAAGAACCCAGAACAAGTGAAATTTTAGTTAAATCCCAACCAAGATCTATGGCAGAAATAACAGATCAGGATGATGAGATTAAATCTGAGATCCATGGGAGGGAAGAGGATGCATTAGCTGAGAATGTCTTGTTGGATGGTGCAGCTGAAGGAGAGGATTCTGCTGTATTCATGGATAGTGAAGTCATGGCGGACCAGGTCGAAATAGTGGTCGAGCCGGAAGAAGAGCAGGAAATCTTAAGCGAAGAGTATGCAATGGAAGGTCCGGCAGATCGATCAAGGGTTAGTTCATCTCGAATGGTCGCACCATCAAGCGCAGCGGGAGCTCCTGTGAGCGAACATTCAGGAGCCAATGCAGCTGCAACTTCGGCTAAGAAACTCATCGGTTCAGGTCAGAGTCCGGCTACTATTTCTGCTCAAATCCTATCCGACAGCATCTCCACAAATCCTGTTGGTGGCCTGGATTCTTTCAGGCAATATATTAAAGAAAACATGGTATTTCCGGTTGAAGAATCGCCCAATACTCCGGCGAAGGTGATCCTGAGTTTCACTGTAGATACATCTGGAAGACCCGGGGATATTGAAGTTATTGAATCTGCCGGTGATCCCTTTAGCCAGGAAGCTGCGCGTTTACTACAAGAGGGTCCGGATTGGACACCATCTCAGGCAAAAACTCGTTTGCAAATCAAATTTAATCAATAAGATCAGGCTGCTTCGTCGATTCTGTTAATCACATTCATTTAGCAGCCATATCATTCAATGCCATTTCTATGGTTTGAGTTACCTCCAGAATGAGCTCATGTTCAATATTGAGCGGGGGCATGAAGCGCAGCATGTTAAGTTTTTGTCCACAGATGATCCGATGTTCCAGCAGGAATTGGTGGACTTGTTTTGCATTCTCTTCATTGTGAAACGCTATAGCAAGCATTAATCCCTTTCCTCTTATCTCTTTAATTTGATTATGTTTATGACAGATATTTTTAAGTAATGATTTAAATAGAATACCTTCTTCTTCTGTTCGTCGAATCAAATTAGTTCTGTCAAGTTCTTTTATAACTCCCAGTGCAATAGCGCATCCCAGGGGATCATTCTGATGTGACTGGGCATACCTGAATGGATTTTTACCGAAAGCCTCCGCCGTTTTCTCACTCAAGGAGACTGCACTCACCGGATATCCATTACCAAGTCCTTTCCCGCAAGCTACAATATCTGGCGACAAGCGGTAATGCTCATAACCAAACCATATACCTGTCCGGCCCATGCCTGTTGTTACTTCATCAACTACGAGAAGGCTGCCTTTTGATCTGGCTTTTTTAGCAATTGCAGTGATGAATTGTTCAGACGGGAATGAGATCATGCCCCAGGCAGTTCCGGGTTCAAACACAAACGCGGCTATGTTACTGAAGTCAATGGATGAAAGTTTTTCATAATCGTTGTTTCGGATACTTATCAGTTCTTTATTTGGATTTGAACTGACTCCTTGGCCATAGGCGCTCAGGTAGCTTCCTTCGATCGTACAAATCTTTCTGCGCCCGGTAATATGCCTGGCAATCGTGATTGAAAGGTCAACAGCTTCAGAGCCACTGTTCAGAAATACAGATTTGCCATTATAAAGTCTCAGTTTTTCCAGTAGAACTTCTGAAAGTTTTTCTGGTAGGCCGCTTCTGACCTGGGATCCAAGGTGGGTGGTTTTTTCGAGTTGTCGTTGAATTATCCGGTTGATCTTTTTATGATTATGACCCAGGTTAACGCACCAGACTCCGGATTCCATATCAATGTACCGCTCGCCTCTTGAATCAAAAAGAAAGCAACCTTCACTTTTGATAATTTCTATTTTACCAGAGCTAACGAGTGGCAGAATATTTTCCATAATTTGTTTAGGATTCAGTTAAACATTCAGCTTCGATCTCTACCATCCAATCCGGATCGATTAATCTTGAAACTTCAATAAAGGTACTCACAGGCCGGACATTTCCGAAATATTCACCATATGCTTTCCCGACACCAAAATCCTGTTACCTGAGCGAATGGCCCTTGAGAAACCTATGGGTTCTTCAAACGGAGATCCTGAACTGATGCGATTATTAGCCATTGCTGAATAAATCATTAGAATTCTGAGAGGCGTTTCAATGGAATTATTTTACTCTGATAGTACCGGAACCATTTTCACCATACAATTTGCCTTCACCGGTTTTATTAAATAAAATAGACATGTCTTCTAAATAATCTTTGCCCTCCGCGATACCGAAAAGACTGTTGGTTTCTTGTTGGATATTCCAGTCGCCAAGTTCAGCAGGATTAATTGTAAACATTTCCCCCTCATCAAATTCCATATAGAATGTAACACTATCCTCGTCCCATTGGGGAAACCTGACGGCAAGACTGTATTTAACATCTTTATCAACTAATATGGTATCTCCATCCATCGCAAGTAAATTGGGACCATAAGTTCCCTGTTCCGGGTAGGTGGACTCGTATTCAGATCCGCTCCCCGGATCATTATCAAATGCCATTATTATCTCCTTGCTGCGGGTCGGAGAGGATGAGCCGTTTTCAAAATATTCAATAAGGATTTTATGGTCATCAGTATTATTACTATCCACATTCTCCCAGGGGATAATAATATGGAGTTCACTACTTCCCCCAGGGGCAGTTGCCGTGAATTCCTGGGATCGTGTGATCGAATTATATCCTGAATAAATCCAGTTTGTAATGGATGAAACACTCATAAACCAAATTCCCCCGCTTAATTTAACCATTAGAGAAGTACCTTCTGGCAGGTCAGCAGCCAGGCCCAGGCCTTCATCTACCTGGAATGTATCATTTTCGAGATATAAAATGTTCCTTCCGTAATTACAGAATTCAGAATATTCGGGAAAAAGATTGAATTCATGCCCGCTACTGTCAATAAATTGCTGCACATATTTTTCAAATACGGGAATAGTAGCTTTAATTTCCAGTCCCTCATACCGATCTTCCAGATTTGAGCGGACATCGTCAAGATCAGTCAGCCTGGCATTATTCATCAGACTTACTCCAACGGAAGCATCGTCGAGAATCCCGTCTTCCTTCAGGTCAGCATTAAGTTTTCCGATAAGCTCAGACATATCAGCCACATCCATGTAGCCCTGCAGGATAACAGATACAGCCAGCAGGATTGCATTGTCATCACCCTCTTCTGCAATATTCAGCATTTCGGATTCGACCATATCGTCCTTTTCGATAGTGAAAATCCGGAGGACTTCTTCCTGGGCTTGTTTTTTGGCATCGCCGAATGACATTCCACTGTTCACAAGGTTAAAAAGCCGGTCTTTTTCCAGGTGTGACAGGACATTTACATTAAGACTGGATTTGTCCCTTAAATCAGAAACAGCTGACAGGGTAAGTTGGGCCGAGGAATTTTCCCCTCTTACCTCATTGAAGTAAAATCCGTTGGCAGTAATTTCAACATAACTTGAGGATAGCTCAATATTACTGATCTCAAATGCTCCCTGGTTATTACCGATATCAGTCCTGAAAACTTTTCCTGTCTGTCCCAAGTCAGCATTTAACTCCGAAAGATCCAGGGATGTTCCGATCAGATAGGGCCCTTTTTGCACAAACCCGCTGACCTTATCCTTTTTAACTGGCCCGCCTTCTTCTGGTGATTTTTCACATGAGGATACCGTTAAAACAATTAGGATTGCCGAAAAAAGTTTGGAAGAAAGGTTCAAAGTTTTCATTTCAGCACTATTTAGGGGGTTGGGGTAATAAAATTAAGAAAATATCCTGAGAACATCCAGCTGGAAAAAATATTGCCAAGACCATACTTTTCTGACCATGGTTCATGACCGCATTTTTCCAACAATTCAAACCTGAAATTTGCCAGGGATTGCTCCTTATCGAGTCTTTTCAGGATAGATTTTAAATAAATTCATATCACCTGATTTGGAGACAATAGCGGTTTGTTCATCAAGTTAATAATTGTTAGAATATAAAACTGATTCCCACGCAGAAATTAAAAGGGTTACCCGGGGTAAAATGCAATTCGGATATGGATGTTGCTTCATGAAAAAGTCTCGATTCAGTATCAAATTGAGCTTCGTTCCATTCTGTATTGGTAATATTTTCAAGTTGTCCGAAGACTTTGATTTTCCTTATCCGGTAAGCAAACATCAAATGAGCGATAAAACTGCCCCTGGCAACAACTGTATTATTTTCATTTGCTGGCCGGTCTGCGATGTAACGGTACCGAATTGCCGCTTCGAGTCCACCAGGATGCAGTAGATTTAATCCTCCCTGCGATGTTATACGTGGTGCCAGTGGAATATAGTCAGATCCCGAATCCAGGCCAATGTATCTTCCGTCTGCAAGATTAAGATCCAGATCCGCCCAGAGCCATCCGGTCAGTTGCATCCTAAGTTCTGCATCGATACCGACCCGGCGTGTCTCAGCACTTATTTCCGTCCCACCCTCATCTCCAATATAAACAAGCTCTTCTTCCATGTGCAGATACCAGCCAGCCAGGCTTGCAAAAATATTCTTTCCCATTTTAATATGTATTCCGACTTCTGAGCCTATGGCCCTCGGAAGAGTCTTTATAACCGATACATGTCTCATAACTACCTCCCTGGCATCATTGGAATGAAAGCCTGTTCCGCTGTTAAGGAAAATATCAACATGTTGAGTGGGACTTAAAACAAGATTGATTTTCGGACTCAGGATGGAGGCCTGAGAATATCCTGAGGCATGCGGGAGACCGTTTCCGGCAAAATTCGGTTGATCAAGATGATCAGTAACATCAAACGTGAAATAATCACCGCGAAGTCCCAATTGCATTTTGAAAAACCGGCTGAATACAAGGTCCTCCTCTATCCAGAAAGCCATATTAATTTCATGAACCGCATCATCTCGTCTGACAGATTTTCTAATTCTCTGTGGACTTTTCCATAAGCCCAGATCAATATGATCTCCGCGGTATGATCCGCCGACTTTTGAGTGTGTTCTTATATTTCCAAGGCTTTTTCGCTTACTGTACCGGGTATTGATACCGTAAAGAGTACGGTAATCAGTTTGCTCAATCATATCTCCGTCAATACTGTCATTTAACCAAAAAGTAAAATTTGAAAACAGTTTAAAATTATAAGAGCTGACATAGGCCTGGACCATAAAATCATGGTCATATCCTTCCATAAAATGATAATCCAATGAAAGATTATACCGGCTGGTTAATCCTCCCTCCAGATCATCAATACTTCCCTGCCTGCTTATTAGTCCACCCTCAACAGCCCGCTGAGGTATCTGTCCCGAGGCATTCCATGCTGAAGTAAATGCACCCACACCAATGCCGAGTTCGCTCTGGGCAGTAAGATGAGTATGGAACTTCCCATATAGATTCATGCGGTTGAAATGCTGGGGACTTTCCAATACACCGTCTGAATAATAATACTGACCTGCCATATAGGCACTCTGGTGATCCCCGGATGTCGGTATCTTGAGGACGGTTGTGACTTTTGCCGTATTAAACATGCCTCCCTCCAGTTTAACAAGATTATTATCCGGGTGGTCTGTGGTTGTAAACGCCACAGAACCTGCAGTACTGAAATTGCCATGCTGACTAAAGTAAGGTCCCTTGCTTACAATCAGACCATCAATAATTTCAGGAATTACAAAATGAAGGTCGGCATACCCCTGTCCATGACCATGGCTTACCATATTAACCGGCAGGCCATCAACGGTTATTCCAACATCGGTACCATGATCGGCATCGAATCCCCTCATGAAGATCTGTTCAGCCTTTCCTCCTCCGGCATGCTGTGCAATAATTAATCCCGGTGCCAGCTGCAGCATGTCCTGGGCAGACCTGACCGGTTTTATTTTTAAATCAAAATCACGGATTGCCTTTGAAGAAGCAGCTGAAAATGGTTGTCTCGTAACCACAGTGACAGAAGAGAGATCTATTGATCCTGGAATCAGGCTGATATTTTGTTGATGGATTTCTCCCTCCACTGCCTCAAATTCAAATTTATAAGTTTCATAGCCCAGGTATATGAACTGTATAATTTGTTTTCCAGCAGGGATATCTTTCAATAAATAATCCCCGTGGAGTCCTGAAACTGTTCCCTGAGTAGTTCCTTTTATAATGATGTTTACTCCGACCAATCCAACCGGATCATATTTGTCAGATACAATTCCTGAAAGTGTTGTATTTTGGGCCATTGCTGTGAAATTGGCAAGTATGTGGCAAAGTATCAGAGTAGCTATCCTGGACATGATTACATATATTAGTAACACAAAAATAATAAACGTGCTACGATAAAGCTAATAAATCCAACCACAGAATTCAATTCAATGGAATAATTTAGAATGTTATAAGAATTTATTATTGGAATGGACAGGTACTTGAATGCTGAGATTTCCTTCCCTTATTCCCTTAGAAGAATCTGATTGATAAGGACATTGACTTCCTCTCCCAGTATATGAACCATCATATGGGTACCCCCGGGCAACATGTAGTCATAGCTCACATTTTTTATTGGGAGGGTATTGTCTTCGTCTCCATGGATATGCACAATTGAACTGTCGTAATTGCCTTTGTCCCATTTAACGATCATGTTTACCGTACGTTTCAGATATATAGGATCCTTTGCCAGCAGCATCGTCTGAAAAATTGTATCCAGTTTCCGCTCCGGTTCTACTCTGAAAGCAAAGGTTTTTGCACCCCACCAGATAGTTTGTGCTGGTAATATCTGATTAATTGGAATGTATCGCTGAAATTTATATTTAGCGGGGAGTTCTTCCCGGCATTTTGCACTTGAAATAACTATCACCCTTTCGGGGGAAAGGGTATCTGCCAGTTCAGAACTGATCATTCCCCCTAAAGATACACCAAGCAGTATATAGGGCCGGCTGGTATCAATCCGTGGAATGAAACTTAGTGCATATTCATGCAGACTGGTTTTTTTATCGGGAAGGGGAAACTCAAGGTGAACAGTATCATAAGGGAAATTAATTTTCTCAAAGAGCCGGCAGTCTGCACCCTGCCCGGGTAAGAGATATATTACCGGTTCTTTATCTGTCTCCACAGGCATCTTTTCAGCTGCCTGGGTCAGCAGGAATGATGACATAATTAAGGGAATAATCATTTACCGGTAAAATTAATTATTAATACCCTGAAAGAACAATCCTGACGAAAAGAGAAAAAAAAACCGGGTCAGAAAATGACCCGGTGAATATTTTTCATAATGGATTTTACTTCGTTTCGATCAAAGGGATCTCAAGGGCTAGATTGACATTTATCATAGCTTCAATCTTGTTTTCCGCCTGGAAAAAGCGAGCAGCTTTACCTGCCGGCAGGATTTTCTTGAATTT
>JAUUZM010000136.1 GCA_030589965.1 Bacteroides sp. | reverse complement strand
GTATTGATCTGCGGATGTCATCCGGGGGACTGCCATTACCATGAAGGAAACTATAAATGTCTCAGACGTTACCACCTGCTGCAGAAATACCTGCAGCAGATGGGTATTGAAAAGGACCGGCTCAGACTTGCCTGGATTAGTGCCAGCGAAGGAAAGCAATTTGCTGAATTGGCAGATGAGATGTCCGAAACTATGACAGCCCTTGGTCCATGCAGGATCAAGGAAAATATTGAAACTTTAGCTTAACTAAATTCCCAAAATCTTATGGCAACAAAAAAGAAACCAAAGATCAAGATGGCTGTCTACTGGGGAGCTGCATGCGGGGGATGTTGTGTATCCGTTCTGGATGTACATGAGGCGTTATTTGATGTGGTTGCAGCAGCAGACCTGGTGTTCTGGCCCTTAGCCCTGGATACGAAATACAAAGATGTGGAAGCCATGGCCGATGACTATATCGACCTGACCCTGTTTAATGGTGCAGTCAGGAACAGTGAGAATGAACATCTCGCCCACCTCCTGCGTGCCAAATCAAAGATCCTGGTCGCTTACGGATCCTGCTCCCATATGGGGGGAATCCCGGGCTTAGGAAATTTTTCTGATAAGGCAGGAATATTCGAAAGGGCCTATGAGACCACCGAATCTACTTTTAACCCCGACAAGGTAGTACCATTACCTTCTTATAAAGTGAAGGAAGGGGAATTAACCCTACCGGAATTTTATAATGATGTCAGGGCACTGGACCAGGTAGTAGATGTGGATTATTATTTACCGGGATGCCCGCCTCAAACCGAAAGACTGGTCGAGGTGTTCATGGCCATTGTAACCGGAGCTGAATTGCCACCCAAGGGTTCAGTTGTCGGAGCCAATGAAAAAACACTCTGTGATGAATGCGGGAGGAAAAAAACCGACAACAAAAGCATCAGTGAATTTCACAGGCCAATTCACATTATGGATGATGGTGAAACCTGTTTCCTCGAACAGGGAGTAATATGCATGGGTCCGGCCACCCGGGGAGGATGTGGTGCAAGATGTATTGAAGGCAATGCTCCCTGCCGCGGTTGTTATGGTCCATCTGCCGATGCAACCGATCCAGGAGCCAAAATGATGTCTGCTATCGGAACCATGATCGATTCCAATGAAGAGGAAGAAATCATGAAAATTGTTGATCAAATCGATGACCCGGCCGGGACATTTTATCGCTTCAGCCTTCCCGGCTCAATAATGAGGAGGAAATTGCTATGAAAAGAATAACCATTGATCCAATAACAAGGCTTGAAGGCCATGGGAAGATCGAGATCTTCCTGACCGATGAAGGAGACGTGGATAATGTATATTTCCAGGTTCCTGAACTCAGAGGATTCGAAAAATTCTGCGAAGGCCGTCCGGTCGAAGAACTTTCCCAGATTGTTACCAAGATCTGCGGAGTATGTCCGGGATGCCACCATATGGGCTCCGGCAAGGCAGCGGATGCTGTCTATGGAGTTAAACCTCCCCCAACGGCTGTCAAATTACGGGAATTATTCTATATGGCCCATTTTGTGCACAGCCATATTGCTCATTTTTATGCACTTGCAGCTCCTGATTTTGTAGTGGGACCGACTGCACCGGCCTCCGAGCGCAATATACTTGGGGTGATCGGAAAGGTAGGCGTTGAGATCGGTACTGAGGTGATCAAACAACGAAGAATTGCTCAGGAAATCCAGGCCCTTCTGGGTGGACATCAAACCCATGTGGTTATGAATGTGCCTGGTGGTGTGCGTAAGGGATTGACAGCTGAACAAAGGGATGATATCGTTGAAAAGGCGAAGGGATTTATAGAATTTGCAAAATTCTCCCTTAAGATTTTTGGTGATGTTGTACTGGGGAATAAGGATTACGTTGAACTGATTGTGAACGGTCCCTACTCCCTGAATTTGCATAGTATGGGTATGGTAGATGAGAACAACAAGGTCAATTTCTACGATGGAAAGGTCCGTGTGGTTGATACGGTAGGGAATGAGCATTGCCTATATGCCGCAGAAGAATATATGGATTATGTTGAAGAAAGAGTAGAACCATGGTCATATCTAAAATTCCCTTACCTGAAAAAGATTGGATGGAAAGGATTTGTAGATGGACAGGAATCCGGGGTTTATCACGCCACACCTCTATCAAGACTTAATGCCGCTGACGGTATGGCTACTCCGCTGGCTCAGATTGAATATGACAAGATGTATGAGACCCTTGGCGGGAAACCGGTACATGCCACACTGGCTATGCACTGGGCAAGATTGATAGAACTGTTGTATTCTGCAGAGCATTGTCTTGAGCTTGCCGAAGATCCGGAAATTATTGGCAAGGACCTTCGGGTTCCTCTCAACAATGTACCCAATGAAGGAGTCGGAATCGTCGAAGCTCAGAGAGGAACCCTGACACATCATTACTGGACGGATAAGAAAGGGATTGTTACCAAGGCAAATATCATTGTTGGCACTACCAATAATAATGCTGCCATCTGTATGTCATTGAAAAAAGCTGCAGAAGGCATTATTAAGAAAGGAGTCAAGGTTGACGATGGCATATTAAACATGGTGGAGATGGCTTTCCGGGCATACGATCCTTGTTTTTCTTGCGCAACCCATCACCAGAGGGGAAAAATGCCCCTGGTGGTTAATTTCAGAAACAGAGATGGCGAGATCATAAGATCCGCCAGAAGAGATTCATAAACCATAGGATGAAGAACCGAACAAATAGGATTCTTGTACTTGGACTTGGAAACGAGATCCATCAGGATGTCAGCATTCCCGTCAGGCTTTCAGATGATTTACAGGTGATTCTGGAAGCCGGGGATATAGATTATGAGAATACGTTTGTCGGTGGACTTGAATTACTCGAGTTCATAAATGGTTATATGGGTGTAGTTTTTATTGATACCATAAAAACAGAAAAGGGAATCCCGGGTAAAGTCCATATTTTTACCGTAGAGGATTACCGGGAAACCCTACACCTGTCTTGCCGTCATGATGTTTCCTTTCATATGTCACTCAAGATTGGAAAAACCCTGGGATTTGACATATCGGATAAAATCATGATCATAGGAATAGAAATACTGGAAGATCTGGTATTCGAATCTACTCTGAGTGAAGACCTGAAATACAAGTATCCGGAAATATTAGGAAAGGTCAGAAAACAGGTTGAAAAATTCAGAAAGAAAACACTTATTAGTACATCAATATGACAAGGTTTAACGCAAAGGGAATGTGGAGAATCCCAAAAGCCAGGAAAAAGAAAAGAAATAAGGATGACATTGATGAGGACATGGTCGTTAAAAAATGCTATTGTCCAAACGGACATGACCTGATTAATCCAAAAGTAAATGTCAGAGGTTATAAGGGAATCCTTATCAAGATAAAACAGGGCAAGGATGAAGGGTATATGGCATTAAGTCCCATTTGCGGGGACAAATCAAAGTATACCATTGACATCGAGATCTCTGAAGGAGAGCTAATCGATCTGCTTTGTCCCGAATGTGATGTCCCGTTACCAGTCTATGCTCCATGTGACTGCGGGGGGGACATGATCACACTTTTTTGTGATAAACATGGGAACTTCTGCAATTGTATCGGAGTTTGCAACCGTGTTGGCTGCAGCCATGCAGAAATAAAAAGGGGATCCGACCTTTTTAACATTTACAGGAGAAGAGGAGAAATCAGGGGGACACAGGGATATTTGTAATGGATAATACTCTCCCAGGAATTATTATCACAGGGGCATCCGGTTTCATCGGTAGTCATTTCGTAGAACATAATGCCCACCGCTACCGTATGTTTTGCCTTGCCAGACGCTCTCAAAGGGAAGCGGGTATTCCAAAACACGAGAATATCAGGTGGACACAGGTTGATATTGGAGATTTCTCTAACCTTCAGGATGTTGTAGAAAGCATAAACCAGTATGGAGGTGCTGATTATATCCTGCACCTGGCAGGATACTATGATTTCACCATGGTTGACCATCCGGAATACGAGCAAACCAATGTGGCAGGTACCAGAAATGTTCTCAAACTCGCTCAATATCTTAATATCAAGCGCTTCATTTTTGCCAGTTCCCTGGCTGCCTGCAAATTCAGCTCCGACCCAAACCATATACTGGATGAGCATAGTCCCCCCGATGCAACCTACCCCTATGCCCGGAGCAAACGGAAAGCGGAAGAAATGATCAGAAATTACTCCACCATGTTCCCATGTACCATTCTCAGATTTGCAGCTGTTTACAGTGACTGGTGTGAATATCCTCCCCTGTTTGTATTTCTTTCCACCTGGCTATCAAAAAAATGGAACGCCAGAATTCTTGGTGGAAAAGGTGAGACGAGTATAACCTATATCCATATTACTGACCTGATAAAGATGGTTCAGAATATACTGGATCAATCAGATATGCTTCCTCAACTGGGTACATATGTTGCCAGTCCAAGTGGTACCGTCACCCACAATGAACTGTATGAAGCAGCCACCAAGTATTTTTACGGCCGTTCCAGAAAAGCTGTCAGGATGCCAAAGATCATTGCTGTGCCTGGTGTAATAGCAAGAACATTTCTTGGCAACCTGCTTGGTGAAAAACCCTTCGAACGGCCATGGATGATGCGTTATATTGATAAAAAACTGGTAGTCAATTCCAGGCAAACCAATGAAAACCTGTCCTGGGAAACATCCCCCCGAAATGATATCCTGCGCCGCCTGCTTTTCATGATTGAGAATATGAAGAACCATTATGTGGACTGGACAGTAAAGAATGAAACAGCCATGAACCGGATAACCACACGCTTCAATATTAAAGCCTACGAGCTTATGTTGAGACACCGGAATTTTATTATTAATAAAATGGTTGCCCATGTCTACAGCAAACAAAATGGGGAGGAATATCAGCATTATCGGGATCTGGACAAAATAACCCTCAAATGGTACCTGATGATGCTCTATCAGCTTATCTCCACAAGTATAAAAGTTGGTGATCGCATACTGATCAGAAAATATATTCAGGCAATTGCACTCCGTCGCTATAAAACAGGATTTCCAGCCAGCGAAGTGGTACGATTTCTTTCAGATTTTGAAAGAATAATTATATCTGAATTGCTTATTGACCCAGAAGCTCAGGAAACCAGGGAACAATTATTCACAGCAATAAATATTTCAATCCAGCTAAGTATCGATGAAATCGAGGAATCCTTCGAATTATTTGAATCAGACAGTGCGGGTATTGTCCAATTACCAGAACTTCTACCCTCTCTCCAGAATGTTGGCAACCTGAAAGCAGTCATTACAGATCTTGAAGATACATTCTTTAATTCCCTTGAAACAGATCTCCTTAGAGATTTTGAACTTATCAATGAGCAGATTAGGCAGAGCGAACAGAACCAGCCAGCTTCCGGTTAAACCACAATAGCAGCAAACCCATTACTAAGTCCATTATTCCCGATACCAGAACCATCCACACCGTATCGACAATTATGCAATAGGACAAAAGAAAAATGGCAGCTGTAAATTTGGCAAATATCGAGAAACCCAGGAGCAGCTTATTTTTTTCCGGATTTATAGCAGCTGGTATGTAGGCGCCGCACATTACTATATGAAAAACTCCACCCTGTATCTTGAAAAATATTCCCTGGTATCCTTCAAATCCGAAATAACCAAAAGATTCCAGCGGGATAAGGATTAATCCCAATCCAACCAAAAACGAATGTAGAGCGATAAGGATAAGGAACAAGCTCAGCAGCTTTTTTAACTGAGAATCCATTTTGATAAAATTCATGGTTTATTCTAAATAAAGTTAAAAGGAATTCTGATATTTTATCCCGGATTAACAATTAACTGTTGATAAATAATTATCTCATTTTTTTGTTCCAGACTGAACAATAAGTACAGCTTGAAACCAACCCACTCTCCGATGGCCCGTAATACTAGTGATTTCAATATATTCATGTAGTTTTCATGCATGCAATTTTTACTGCTTCTAAATAATCCACTGCTTATATAATAGTATAAAAAGCATTTTTTTTGTTCCTGGAAAGTTTTAATTTCGTGAAGTTTTGCGCATCAGATGATATTTTTGATCTTTTTGTTGTTATTCATGTAACATTAAAAACCAGAACTTATGACTATTCAAAATCGCATTGCCCGCTTACTTAGCTACAAGCATTTACTGAACAGGTTCAAGTCATTGGGACTGGTAAGAGTCTTTTCTGATAATATTGCAGATCCTCTTGGTATTTCTGCTTCACTGGTACGGAAGGACTTTGGACTCTTTGGAATTTCCGGGAGCCAGAAAGGTGGATATAGTATTGAAGATGTTCTGCATAAAATAAATAATATCCTCGGTAGCAATGAGGTTAACCGGGTCATTATCATAGGAGTTGGAAGGATCGGTGAAGCCCTGATGTCATATAATGGATTTCACAAGGACGGGATCAAGATTGTGGCCGGATTCGATATCGATGTCAAAAAAATCAAGAAAACAGGAGATGTACCCGTTAAACCCATTGAAGATATCAATGAATATGTAAAGGAAAATAATATCAGTGTTGCTATTATGGCAGTACCTGATATTGCGGCCCAGCAGACTCTTGAGATCCTGAAAAGGGCAAATATCAGGGGCATCCTGAACTTTACTCCCGTGAAATTTAAAAGTACGGATGATATAACAGTGAACAATTTCAATATTGAGAATGAACTGGTCAATCTGATTTATTTCGTAAATAATTTTAAAAAAAATGGCAAGGAAGCAAAACGAGTAAGCAATAATATATAACCCCAACCTTAAATGAAAACGACGTTAATTAACATCATCAAAAACTACAAAAATGACAGGTATCGTTTGCTGGATATCCTGCTTGATATCCAGGAGGAACTTGGCTATATACCTGAAGAATTCAATCAACTAATTGCAGATGAATTGTCTATTTCAAGGGTGGAACTCGAGGAGACAATCAGTTTCTACCATTTCCTGAGTCCAAAACCCCTTGGCAGATACACTGTCTACCTTAACAACAGCATAACATCTGAAATGATGCTCAGAAATGAAGTTAAAAAAACCTTTGAGGAGCAAGCTGGAATTAGCTTTGGAAATGTTTCCTCAGATGGCATGATCGGTCTGTTTGATACTTCCTGTATCGGAATGTCTGACCAGGAACCGGCTGCCATTATTAACGGCACAATTTTCACCAACCTTACCCCCTTCCGGGTGAAGGAGATTATTAGTGATATGAAGGAGGGGAAACCGCTCGAAGAAATGCATAAGCAAGATTTCGGTGGAGGAAATAACGCTTCAGACCTGGTTAAGTCAGTAGTCCGCAACAACATCCGAAGGAAGGGAGCTGTTCTCTGGGACCCCTATGATCCGGGTGAAGGTTTGAAAAAGGCTCTTGGGATGAAAACCACTGAAGTGATTCAGGAAATTAAGGAATCAAACCTCAGGGGTCGTGGTGGAGCAGGTTTCCCTACAGGATTAAAATGGGAATTTTGCAGCAAGGCCACGGGTGATGAGAAATACATCTTTTGTAATGCTGATGAAGGAGAACCAGGAACTTTTAAGGACCGGGTGATTCTAACTGAGATGCCTAAGATGGTATTTGAAGGAATGGCGATTGCCGGATATGCTGTTGGAGCAAAATCAGGTGTTCTTTATATACGCTGGGAATATCAATATCTCAGTAAATTCCTTGAAAATACCCTCGATGAGCTCAGAAAAGAAAAACTTCTTGGTAAAAACGCTGCCGGAAAAGAAGGATTTGATTTTGATATTCGGATCCAGTTTGGGGCGGGAGCATATGTATGTGGAGAAGAATCTGCCCTTATCGAGTCTGCTGAAGGGAAAAGGGGTGAACCAAGAGACCGCCC
>JAUUZM010000019.1 GCA_030589965.1 Bacteroides sp. | reverse complement strand
GGATCATGTTCATAATCCATTCAGGATTCCTGCGAGACATGATACCGGCCGGAGCAGGTCCAACATATTTCGAGGTGGGCTTATGACAGGAGGAACATTTTGCTTTGAATATTGCAATGCCTTCCGTGACCATGGCCTGGTTAATAGCACCAAGCTGCATACTTGAAACTGGTCCCATTCCATTAGTCCTTGCAAAATCAGCAGCAATCCGGGCTTCAAAATCAGCATAGGATTCTGATAATGCGAGATTAGCACCGGCCAGTGTTCTGGCTCCCAGTTCCTGTCCCTGTATCTTTACTTTGACGTATTCAACAATTTTCCACCTGTCCCGCTCCGAAAGTATAGATCCATAGGCCCCCATCCTTCCGAAACCTACCGTGATCACATGAAAAAGATCTCCCCGGGCTGCATTTACCAGTCGTTCATCGGTCAGGTTCCCGGGTTTCACAGGCAATTTTCCACTGGTGATAAGAAATCCATCCCCTGTCCCTGAGTCACCATGGCAATTGGAACAGAATGTGGTATAGAGTTTTTTGCCCTCGAATACATGTTTCATGGCCATTTGATCCTCGCTCAGAAGAGTTTGTCCGGCGAGCAGCCTGTTTTCCGGCAGCATGGTATAGCGAAAGGCCACCTTATCCTGAGGCATGGTCCCGTAGACGGGGACCTGCTGGGTTACACTGTCCGGAAAAACGGGATTCTCCGTGTAGGCTTCATAAGCCTGTGAATAAATCATATCCGGCATGAAATCCCAACCGGGCATATCCCTGTTCCTGTCGCATGAGCAGATAATTAATCCAGCCAGGATTATCAGTACAGGTTTTTTTAGTGTTTCTCTCATTATATGCATAGCTCAAATACGATGTTTAAGATTCATAATGAAGACTCTCCTCAATAAAAGGATCGTTATTAACAATTAGCGGCCTGGATGCCAAAGACTTTAGAATAACGATCAGAAAAATTCCCAAATAAGCTACCGTGAGTGATATTTCAGGAACTCCAATGCCGGCATTTTCCCCTACTGCCCCCGGCATGATCATCTGATAATAATCGATCCAGTGCCCGATAAGGACAATCCCTGCAATGGAAGCCAGCCAGTTAATTTGTTTTTTGGACTGAAGTTTCATCAGGGCGAAAAACGGGATGATAAAATTCAGCGCCAGATTCAGCCAGAATATAAATTCAAAATCTTCTCTTCTCTGTATGAAATAGACGGTTTCTTCGGGAATATGCCCATACCAGATCAGTATGTATTGAGAAAACCATAGGTAGGTCCAGAATACACTGAAAGCAAAAAGCAATTTACCCAGGTCATGGACATGGTCGGTACGGATAAATTCAAGATAACCCACCCTCTTAAGGAACCATATCAATACAATCATAAATGCCAGGGAAGTCACGAACATCCCGATAAATACATACCAGCCATAAATCGTACTGTACCAGTGTGCATCTATTGACATTAGCCAGTCCCATGCAGATGCTGATACCGTTACCGCGAAAAACACAAGAAACAGACCGGCAAATACTTTTCTCCTGTTATGGTACTTCACATCTTCAGAGTCCTGCAGCATGTCTGTATTTTTCCTCATGGCCCTGGTAAGGGCTATCCAGCCGGCAAAATAAACTAGCATTCGTATAAAAAAGAATGGCATATTCAGCCAGGCGGACTTACCTTCCAAAATAGGGTCATGCCCTTCGTAATGGGACCAGTGATACAGGTCGTGCATTCCGAAATACAGTATCCCCATAAGTAAAAATGCAATTGGCAAAAAGGAGGTCAGCGCTTCGGGTATTCTTTGAAGGGCGGTATGCCATCCCGACCAGGCAATCCTGTGCACAGCGAGAAAAAATGCCCCGCCCAGTGCAATTCCGAGGAAATACTGGTTATTCAGAAGTACATTAGCCCATACCCTTGAAGCAACAGGTTTGAAGATAAAAACGGATGCCATGAACACCAGGAGCCCGGTTATTGCAACAATGCCCAGGATGTTTCGGTATTGCTTGGTGAATTTGAATTGCTCTTCCATATCTGGTATTTTTCTTATTATTTGATTTCGGTGATCCCTATCCCCACAAGGACAGATTTAATTTTATCTGCAGATGTATCACCTGTTCCGTCCACTAATACCAGGAACTTGTCATCGGTGATCCCCGGATCGATAGGTTCAAATTTCTTATCCGGTTTTAGCTTTGATTTTATCAGGAAAGCTCCTGCCATGGACAATCCCGCAAAAAGAATGGTACATTCGAATGTAACTGGAATAAAGGATGGAACTGATAACAATGGCTTACCACCAAACACCAGTGGGTAATCCACCGTAAATACCCATGCCTGGAATCCAAATCCCAGTAGTCCGCCGAAAAGTCCGCCGAAAAATCCCACCCAGGGGATCCTTGAACGTTTCATAGAAAGAGCAGTATCCAGTCCATGAACCGGAAAGGGTGTCAGAACATCGATGATCTCTGCCCCGCTTTCACGAATCTTCTTTATGGCCTGCAGCATAGGCTGCTCGTCCTCAAAGACTATGGTAATAGTATTAGAGTTTTCCATGGTATTATTCTTTTTCAGATGATTTATCGGACTGAGTTTTATCGGACTGAGAATTCCCAGACTGGGATATTTCGGACTGAGCTTTTCCGCCAGGAACTTTTCCGCCCGAAACTTTTTCACCGGAACTTTTCATTACTGATTTGATCTCAGATATGGCTATCACCGGGAAAACCCTGATAAAAATAAAGAAAGCGGTAAAGAAAAATCCCAGTGTTCCAATGAAGAGTCCAACTTCCACAATGGTTGGTTTATACATGGTCCAGCTTGACGTCAGGTAATCCCTGTGCAGAGAGGTCACTACTATGACAAAACGCTCGAACCACATACCGATATTGATGAAAATCGAAAGACAAAAAGTGAACAAAATGTTGGTCCTGAGTTTCTTTATCCATAGAAGCTGTGGAGTAATCAGGTTACAGCTCATCATGATCCAGTAGGCCCACCAATAGGGTCCGGTAGCCCTGTTCATCAGGGCATAATGCTCATATTCCACTCCGGAATACCAGGCCATAAACATTTCAGTAATATATGCGAGTCCAACTATAGACCCGGTAGCAATAATGATCTTATTCATTGACTCCACATGTCCCACTGTTATATAATCCTGGAGATTCAGCGCTTTCCGGGTAACGATCATAAGGGTGAGCACCATGGCAAATCCGGAAAAAATCGCCCCGGAAACAAAATATGGTGGAAAGATGGTTGTATGCCAGCCCGGTACAATCGATGTAGCAAAATCCATACTAACAATACTATGCACCGATAGAACCAGTGGAGCAGCAAGGGCTGCCAGCATAAGGGATAGTACTTCGTGCCGGTGCCAATGCCTGGCAGATCCCTTCCAGCCAAGACTCAGAACCTTGTATACGGTTTTTTTCCATCCATCCTTAATTTTATCCCTTATCGAACCGATGTCAGGAATTAATCCCACATACCAGAACACCAGGGAAATGGTGAAATAGGTTGAGATGGCGAACACGTCCCATAGCAGGGGGGAATTAAAATTAACCCACATGCCCCGGGTATTGGGGTATGGGAAAATATAAAATCCAAGCCAGGGTCTACCCATATGGATAATTGGAAACAGAGCCGCGCAGAGTACCGCAAAGATGGTCATGGCTTCGGCGGAGCGGTTAATACTGGTTCTCCATCTTTGCCTGAATAAAAGCAGGATGGCAGAAATAAATGTACCGGCATGGCCAATACCTATCCACCATACAAAATTGGTAATCCCCCAGCCCCATCCAACGGTACGGTTTAGTCCCCATGTACCGATCCCGTTCCAAACGGTCCAGAAGATCATAAAGGCACCTAAAAGCAGGGCTGAAGCGGATATGAATATCCCGATATACCAGAGGCTGCCCGGCTTGCTCCGCATGGGATCAAGTATATCCGTGGTGATGCTCTGGTATGTTTTTTTCCCTTTAATTAAAGGGTTCCTGAGTGCTGATTGAATCATCATATAGTCTTAGGTGTTCTTGTTTCTAATTTTTGTCAGGTAATGAACCGATGGTTTTGTATAGACCTCTTCCAGCAGGTTATACCTTCTCCCGGACTCCATCAATTTGCTGATTTCCGATTTGGGATCATTCATATCGCCAAAGACGATTGAGTTTGCCGGACAGGATTGTGAGCATGCCGTCTGCAGCTCCTCATCCTTGATACCCCGGTTCTCAGCCTTAGCACTTAGCTTGGCGGACTGTATACGCTGGATGCAGAATGAACATTTTTCTATTACTCCCTGTGAACGAACTGTCACATCCGGATTCAATACCATTCTTCTCAGGTCTGTAGTCATCTCAGCTTTATCCCGTAGATTTCCGCTCATTGCCCCGGCTTCCGTATAATTGAACCAGTTGAAGCGGCGGACCTTATACGGACAGTTATTATTGCAGTACCGAGTCCCGATGCAGCGGTTGTAAACCATCTGGTTTAATCCCTCACTGCTTGAATTTGTAGCCGCTACCGGACATACATTCTCGCAGGGAGCATTATCACAGTGCTGGCACATTACCGGCTGAAAAACAACTTCCGGATCCTCTTCATCACCGCTGAAGTACCTGTCTATCCTCAACCAGTGCATTTCATGAACCCGACTGACTTCCTCTTTTCCAACCACGGGGATATTATTTTCAGCCTGGCATGCGATAACACAGTTTGCACAACCTGTACAGCTGCTGAGATCAATGGCCATGCCCCAGTGATGGTGGGGGAATTCTCTTTCATCATAAAGGCTTCCCTTATGTTCCTCAAAATGGGTGTGCATTTCATTCCCTGCGGCAGGGTCTTCCTTATAAGCCTTGAGGCCTGCCTCCCGCACCAGTGCTCTACCTTCCATACTGTGATGACTCTGGGTCTGGGCAAACAAATGAGTTTCGCCGGTTTTGCTGATATCCGATTTCCACCCGGAGTACAATACATTATCGTTTACTTTCCGCAGTATCGGCTGGGCATTTACACCTATATTTTTGCCGACCGGGCCACAGATCTCGCGACCATAACCCAGCGCCAGTCCAAGTGTACCATACGCCTGTCCGGGTTGAACATATACCGGCATCTTCATACTCCCTGCCTCCACTATATCACCGCTGCTGACACCGAGCTCACCTGCCTGTTTTGGGGAAATTAATCCATAATTATCCCAGCATATTCTGCTGACAGGATCCGGAAGTTCATGGAGCCAGGGATTATTCGCCTGTCTCCCACTCCCCATGGCAATACTTTCATAAAGTGCAAATTCTAAAGCTCCTGATCCCGAACCAGTTCCGAGGTCCAGTTTCAAAGGATCGAAACCAGAAGCGGGATCGAAACCAGAGTCCACAACAGACGCTGAACCAGAAGTATCATCGCCCCCCAATCCAGCAGCAATTTCAGGTTCAAAGATCCCCTCCCTGAGTGAGTGGTCAAAGAAGGGTTCCGGATTCATATGCACAGCCTGCAAAGGCATTAGTTTTTCGGTCCAGTAAGCATTCAGAAATCCGTAGAACCCAGCAACAACGTCTTCCTCATCTCCAGATAATAAGCCTGCACCGGCAAGGGACCAGTTGAGCAAAGTATCCTGGAACTGACGGGTATTGAATATAGGTTCAATAACAGGCTGCATCAGGCTGAAAATATTCTTTTTGGGTTCTGCATCATTCCAGCTTTCCAGGTAATGGTTCACCGGACAAATATATCCGGCAAGTTCGCTGGTCTCATCGGGGGCAGTCCCAAGATAAACCGTCATTCCCACCCGCTTCATACCTTCAGCAAATCCAATAGGATCCACCCAGTGATATACAGGATTCACATCGTAAACCAGCAGGGCATCTACCTCACCTGCTTTCATGCGCTCAACCAGTCCGGACATCTCAGAATCGAGTCCCACATGGGTCCGCAGATAGTTATCAAAAAGGATGGTTTCTCCGATATTACCCAGCAGCTGATTTATTTCATTGACCAGAAGCTGGATATCCTTATTATTCGAGGCCGAAATCAGAAGGGATTTCCCCTTAGCCTTGAGTAACTGCTTGCTCACACCTGAAATATCAACAGGCGAAGCCGGGGCAGCCACGCTTATCCCCTCCACCTCTTTAGCTACATCCTTATATATATTTAAAAGGACAGCCCCTTCTTCAGAAGGTTTGATCTGTATCCTTCGATCTGCATTTGAACCGGTCAGACTCAGGTTGGATTCAATCTGAATCAGCTCATTCATTTCCTTATCCGGATTCCGCCGGGAGCTGAATTGCTTGGTGTATTCAACCGGGGATATCCAGTTCCCCAGGAAATCCGCCCCAAAACTCACAAGCAGATCGGCCTTGTCAAAACGATAATCCGGCAGGGCCTTCACACCAAAACTGATGAGATTGGCTTCCAGCATTCCGGATTGAGAATGGGCATCGTATTGAACCCATTCCAAACCGGGGTAGGTACCCTGAAAGCCGGCAATGACAGCCTCTGTAGATGGACTGTAAATAGTTGGTGTAAGAAGAACAATCGTTCCGCCGGATTCCGAAATCTCAGCCAGCTTACTCTTTATTTCAGCGTCCACATCTGACCAGCCAGCTGTAGATCCGTTTTTTAATGGATCCTGGAAGCGGCTGGTATCATAAAGATCCAGCACAGAAGCCTGAACCCGGGCTGTAGTCCCACCCATAGAAATACCTGAGGCCGGGTTACCCTCGATCTTGATAGGTCTACCCTCTCGCGATTTTACAACAACGCTGCAATAATCTGAACCATCCATAAAACTTGAGGCATAGTAATTTGCTTCACCGGGGGTAATCTCCAGGGGGGCAACGGCATAGGGAACTGCCTTTCGGATCTTTGTCTGGCAGGAAGCCAGCGCGGCGACGGTAAAACTGAAACCACAAAGTTTCAGGAAATCCCGCCTGGATGCAAATCCCTCTTCTTTCAGATCATCGAACATCGAGAATATCGAATTGTCCTCCCTGGCAGATTCATCCGGCAGCTGAACCGGATTCCCATTCTTAGCTTCTAAATCTTTCCAGTATTCTTTCATTCCTGTATATTATTACTTGAAACATTAATAATGGCAAACTGCACATTCCCTTCCCATGATGTCTGAGACCATCACACTGTCAAGCTTACCCGTCTGCAGTGAATCCAGGTAAGCAGGATAGTATAACTTGTAGTATTCATTGGAGAAATCAACTGATGTTATATCATGGCAGTCAATACACCAACCCATGGACAGGTCTTCAACCTGCTTTATGGTATGCATATTTTCGACATCTCCGTGGCAGGTGGCACATTCGACTCCTCCTATGGTTACATGCTGCATATGATTGAAATAGGTAAAATCCGGCAGGTTATGAACCCTTACCCATCGGATGGGGATACTGTCCTCTGCTGCCTGCACAATCTTTCTCAGTTCAAAAAATCCTGTCCTGGTCCCTTCCTGCTGGTGCTTATGACAGTTCATGCAGAGGCTTACCGGCGGGATTCCTGCATTTTTCCCCTTCGTCACCCCGGAATGGCAATAATTGCAGTCAATTTTATTATCCGTATAATGAATTGAATGAGAGAACTTTATGGGCTGAACTGGTTCGTAATTTTTGGAGCGGTTAAATCCAACGGCATCCTGCAATGCAATGACCAGGATTACCGTCCAGATTAGCGGTCTGATCAGCATTCTGGCCGTTTTGGGTAATACCCGGATCCTGCGTTTTTCAACTCTGAGTAAAATGAGGAGGACAAACATTCCGGCAAACAGTATCAGTCTCCATTTTACATGTTTTACTTTGGAGGGTGATGTCCCTTCCAGGTCGGCCAGGTATGCAATGATCCCTGACTCATCACCTGCGGATATCTGGTATCCGTCATGGGCTTTTTTCATTACATCCCCTTCCGGGGAAGTGAAATATTTGCTGATCCCGTCTTCTGCATAGATCTGTGCACGTGATGCCAGATCCATTGCTGACGGATTCCAGTTAATGGTATCAGACTCCATAAAATAATGGCAATCCACGCAGGTCTCCCCATTGGAATTGGCCATCCGGGAGAAATTTTTGCCACCTTCAGAAGCATATCCCTGCATAACAAGGCTTACTCCAAGCATGCAAAAGAGTACCAGCTTCAAACCTGGGCTTTGTTTAGTTATCATGTTTTCGAAAGGTTTATGTCTCATGTCAGAGTTCTTTTCAATTAGAAATCTTTTTTATTAGCAATCCTTACCATTAAAAATGCAGGTAGAGCAATCCAGATCAGCATACTTAAAATAGAAATTGGTATGCCCTTAATGGTGCCGAAAAATTTCAGAAATACTGCTCCTGTATATCCCATAAGGGCTGATATGTCCAGTCCAAGCATAATCGTCACCCGGGAAAGGTCGATGGGATTCAGAAGGGTCATTATTATGGCCAGTGAGTCGGTCGGGTATTCCCTGAACAGAACCAAAAGAAGCAGGATAAGTCCATCATAGATAACGGCCAGAAAGAACCAGATGAACAGGGAAATCCCGAATCCCAGGATCTTATTTTCATGTCTGAGTGCGGTCATATAGGCGATGGCGGACATGGAAAAACTCAGGCAGGTTCCTGTAAGCAGGATAAGCAGAAAATCCAGGAAATGTTCGCTGCCAAGGATACCGGCTGCCAGGAAAGGGATGGATAATCCTGCAATGAAACTCAGAGAAAGCGAGAGTGCCAGTCCCCCGTATTGTCCAAGAATCAGGGAAGATCTTTTCACAGGTTGGGCCAGTAAAAGTTCCGTGAACTCCCTGGAGTTATAATAATATATAGTACCAAAAATGATGGATACCAGGGGGATCAGCACAATCACAATATTCATAATGCTGACAATTGACTTGGTCATGTCTGCACTAAAATACAGGATGGCCGAGCTAACAATGGCATAAAACAGGAAATAGATAATCGTCCAGTAGCTCCTTACCAGGTCAAAAAAACTGTATTTGATAAACTTCAGCATTCCCTTAAAATCCTTTACTCGTTAATTACACTCTCCATTCCCATTTGTATCGACCAGACTGGCAATAGCGTTTTCAATTGAGTTTTCACCCGATTCCTTATATATATTATCCAATCCTCCCTTGAAAATAATTTTCCCGTCAAGGAGCAAGATGATCTCATCAGAAAACTCTTCCACCAGGCTCATAATATGGGTGGTATACAGAATGATCTTCCCCTGCTTCTTTTTTGCTGCTATCAACCTCTTAAACTTTGCGAGGGCCACCGGATCTAGGCTGACGGTGGGCTCATCCAGGATAATCAGGGGGGTATCAAACAGGAAGCCGAGGACCATGTTAACCTTCTGCCTGGTTCCTCCTGAAAGGTTTCTCAGGCGTTTTTTCATTTCCGGTTCCAGGTTGAATAACTCAAGCAGGTTTGTTTCGTCGGCTTCTTCATTTCGTATGTCCTTGATCAATCTGATCAGTTCGTATATCCTTAGATTTTCCGGGAAACGGGCAATCTGGGGCAGGAATGAAATACTGCTCCTGTAATTATGAGATTCAAAGACACTGGATCCGCAAACCTCAATCTTCCCGGATTCAGGATTTACCAGTCCAATGATAGATTTCAGTAAGGTGGTTTTCCCCGATCCGTTTGGTCCCAGAATAGCATATATACCAGGCTCCCGGATATCCAGACAGATATCCTTCAGAATATGGTTTCTGCCATAATGTTTATTTAATCCCTCTATCTCTATCATGGTCAATTCTCTCTATCATAGTCAATTCTCTCTATCATGGTCAATTCTCTCTATCATAGTCAATTCTCTCTATCATAGTCAATTCTCTCTATCATAATCGATTCTGGACATCAATGGACTGTTATCAATCAGGTTATGAGGTGTGATAACCGGAGCTATTTTTTCAGCATAGTTAACCAGGTCAATCAGCAGGCTTCTCATGAGAATGGTGGTGGACTGCATATGGCTTATCATAAATGAGAATAGCTTGACCGGCCTGTAAGGAACATCGCAAATGCCATCCCGGTCGAGGTCATACCCTGAAGTATTTTCGCTCCAGAAATTTCCGTCATAACTATTATAATTCCTGCTGCTGTTGGTTGAAACGTCAAAGGAGTTATACAAAAAGTTATTGCCTGAAACAGAAATATCTGCACAACTGCCCAGGATTTTCATAGCCCAGCCGTTCCTGGCAAAATCATTCCCGTGGATATGGGTACGGTTGACTCCCTCCGCGTAAATACCTGTAGTATTCTGTTCAAACCGGTTATGGATAATCTCTGAATCGGTAATTTCCTTCAGGAGAAGTCCGTAAGCCGAGCTTCCCCAGTTATGAATAAATACATTTCCCTCCATATGGATGTATTTGGAAAACATCACTGCAACACCGGCCCCGTTATTTTCAAACCGGTTATTCAGGTAGCGGTCAATGTCGGAATACATAAAGTGCAGACCGTAGCGAAGGTTGTTGCGAACGGTATTGTTTTTAACGATGCTGTTATCGACAAACTCAAGGTAAATTCCATCGCGGTGGCCCTCCGCCAGGTTCCCGTCAATTACAATATCCTTACAATACCATAGGTGTATGGCATTCCCGGAATTCGATTCATGTTTAGCTTCTCCCTGGATGATATTATTAGAAATTACAATATTTTTACAATGTTCAAGGTATATGCCGAAAAAAGCTTTGTCTAAGTGGTTGCCATCAATTTTGCAGGCCTTGTTTTTGATGAGGCGGATGGCGGATCGGTCCTCTACATAAGAGATGCCTACATTTTTCAGCGTAAGGCCGGTAATCACCACAGAATCAGCATAAACCCGGAGAATTTCATATTCATTCTCCCCGTCCAGCACCGGGTTATTTATCCCGTATAGTACAACTGATTTTTTTACATCGATGGGAGCCTCCTGGTATATGCCTTCATTTACCATTATACTGTCTCCGTTTTCAGCCATCTCCAGGGCGGCGGTAATGGTTTGGTATTGTTTATCCACACCCACCTCCAGCGTTGCTGAGTAGATCGATCCGGCGACCGCCAGGAAAAGCAATATGAAGGAGGTTCTGCTCATACGCTCTGATCGCAATATGGTATGGGTTTTACTCATTTTCTTTGATCACTTTTAGGCGGATGGCTTTCATATCTGCAAAAATCTCATCCCATGTATAGATGGTTCCTCCCTTGTCAGATTTAAACTCAGCGGCGGTACCGGTATCCATGAAAGCAGTCAGGTAGGCTCCCATTGGACTGGGCATCTGGCCACTGACAAGGTAACTGGCTTCCTTTGCATTAAACAATGTATTCGGATGGGTGTAAGGGGTAATGAGCACAAGACTGGCTGAAGCAGCCAGATCCTCGTTGGCATGCATATAATCGATAAGGCATTCGGCGGCATCAAAAGGATAAATCTTTCCTTTATCCGTGACCAGTTCAGAACCATAACGGTGATCCATCATGATCATTTTGCAGTATGCGCATTCATCTGTACCGTATTCAATAGGACGTTCTTTTACCGTGCAGGAGATCAGCAGGAGGATGGGTATTATGTATATTAACTTATGCATTTCTTACAGTAATAAATTCAGGTTCAAATAAATGTTTCTTCCCGGCCTGAAATAGTTACCCCAGTCCAGGTGCTCACTGTAGGCCTTGTTAAATATGTTTTCGATTCCCGTACTGAGTTCTATCTGAAGGGCAGTAAGGGATAACATCCAGGAAGCTCTCATATGATAAACTGAAAAACCTGGTGTAGGAATTTCGCCAAAGGGTTCAGAGATTCTGTTTTGTGCGGCAGAAAATTCAGCTTCGGCTTGCAAAGAGAAGTTTTTTACCTGGTATCTCAAAATGGAAATATTTTTCAGGGGAGGGATCAGGGGAAGGGCTTCTTCGTTGAAGGTTCTCCCGTGGGTATATTTTGTTATGGAATACACACTCAGGGGACGCACCGGCATCCATTGAAGTTGAAGTCCCATTCCAAATATTCTTGCATAGTCAATATTTTGATATGTTTTTAGTCCGGCTGCATACAGGTTCAGCGGCGGGATATCCGGATCTGTCACACCCAGGATATAATCTTTCACATGACTGTAACGGGCATCAATGCTGGCCCTGAAACCGGGCTTGCTGAAACGGAATTTTGTCCAGATCTCTGCGGATCTCTCCATGGCAATATCCGGGTTACCCAGATAGTCATAGCCATCAAGTGCATTGTACAGGAAAAAGCCGAATTGTTCTGAGTTTGTTGCTAATCTTTCCGAATAACCCAGACCTGCCTCCCATCCAATTCCTTCCCAGGGCCTCCATTTGATCGAACTGTTAATACTTACAGGCAGCTCCTGGTAATAACGGTTTATATCGTATCCGAATATTTCAAACTGTCTCCATGCGGTTTCTGAAATCACCCTGGTAACACTGTGATCAATTCTGGCATTCAGTTCCAATTTCCAGTCTTTGTGAATTTGCAAGGTGTACCGGCCGAAAACTCCGGCTACATTTCTGTATTGCTCAGGCCAGGTTTCTGCATACATGGGTGGTTCACCTGGATTTGAAACCGAATTCATGTACATAGTCATGTCTGCCCGGGAAAAATTCAGATAATCGTCAACCTTAAAATAAATTTTACCGCGGGATCCCAGGTCTGTTTCCCCGTTAAGGTAAAATCCCATGGTATTACTCCAGCCAGGCATATCCATTCTCATATATACTGTGTCAGTATTACCAGGTATTCCACCATCAAGGACAAAGGTTGAATCCCTTTGTGAATCATCCATCAGGTGAAAAACGGAATTGTAATATACCCTGGCCTTTAGATTTTTTATCTTCTCCCCGAAAGGTCTGCTGTATTCCAGGGAATACATCCTTGCCTTGGCTTCACCCACATCCATGGGCAGGGCAGTGTATCCAACATCATATGCATCATCAAGTAAAAAATCAACTCTGAAAATGTTGTTTTCATCTGCTGCATACTTTACTGAAGTATGGAAATTTACTTTACTGAATTGTGAGAATGGGACAATCTCTCCATCGCCGCCCCGGTAGCTGTTATGTTTTCTGTATGTGCCACTTGATCGCAGAGCCCACTTTTCATTACCTATTTCCAGGCTCGCGCGTGAATTGCTCCCATTTGATACGCTCTCATATCCGGTTCCGGCAGAAAACGCTATGTTTTCCTTGCCCAGAACCGGTTCTTTCAACATCATATTAAAAGAACCACCAACTGTATTTCCAAAGGCGTTTCCCCCTGTTCCATGAACGATTGTAAGGCTACGGAGATTATCAGGCTCAAGGTAGGAGGTCACAGGATCCATCCGGTCGGTGCATGCTCCGAACATCCTCATTCCATCAATAGAAACATTTACCTGTCCGGCTGCAAAACCATGCAATTGAGGATCCATAGCATATGCACCACGACGGATCATCATTACTCCATCCAGTCTTTCCGCAATCCTGTCAATGGAGGAAAAGTTACCCGATTGATGAAAATCCAGGATGGTACGTTCATTAATCGGTACTGAAGTTGCTATCCGGATTTCTTCCAACTGAACGGTATCGAAGATGGTAAAGCTCTCCTGCTGCGCGGCAAGAAGTGCCGGCAAACAGAAGAGCAGTATGGTCCAGTTCAGTTTAATCATTTCAAAATGTAATGTCCATATAGGTATCATCAGAAAGCAGTACATCCCCTTTTTTAAAGGTCATATGAACCCTCCACCATCCGGTCATGGTAAAATTCAATTTGCCTTCATAATGCCCACCAGAAACATGAACCGGGTTCACATTATTGGGAGAACCATGTTCCATTGATGGCATTTCAGGTTCAATTTCCATACCCAGGTCTTTGGCAGCCGGAAAACTCATCATGCTCTCTTTATAATGTATGGTGAACTCGCAATCATTAATCCCAACTTCTGGATTGGCAGGTTGAACACAGGAAACAAAATACTTTTTCTGATCAATCGCGGAGATGAACTTCACAAGTACAGGTTCCTCGGGTTGAACAACCCCTGGTATTTCGATTTTGGCACTTGTTTCGGTTCCGGATATGCTAAGATCCATTCCCAATTCCCAACCTTCGTCCGGGTTGCTGGGCATAATAAAAACGACTGCCCCTTCGAAATAACCATCCTCATCAGCCGTTTCTCCGGGATCTTCACATGGCGCAGCATGTTTCATACCCACCATATTCATCATGGGCTTCAGCTTGATGCCTGCTTCGCTTACAGGATTCCCGGAATCATTGTTTTTAAGAGAGATAAACATTCTATTATACCCTTCAAAAAGAGTATCTGTCAGTGCGTAAAGATCAATGGCATAATTTCCATCTTCGGAGACTGTGCCGGAAATTTTATATAATTCAGATCCATCGCTTCCCGGATCATCATTCTTCTCACAGGAAATAATGAACAGAATAAAGAATATTAATATTGAAATAGTAGTTTTTTTCATTTTAAAAATTCTTGCAACTCGATGAAATCCTCCTGAACAATTCAGGATCTTATTCTCTGATAATTCCATCTTGTCGGTTTGTATAGCTTTAATAATAACAGGTCTAAGGGGATGTTCTATACAGGTGGATGAAAAACCGATGTTGCAAACTGGAAACTATAATTATTGATATACAAAAATCCCTGAGCTGATAAATCAGGCAATATGTTGTTAATGATTCTGGTGGCAAGTAGAAATTCCGGATTCTTCCATTGTTTTTGGGGAACAGGTGCAGGCGTATTATCCTCAGCCTTATTGTCCTCACTCAACTTCTCGTTCAGATGGCATTTCCCGTTGCACCCCATTTCAGGTTTATCCTTATTGATACAGAAATTTGTGATTATATAGCTTTTTCGAACCAGGTAATCGATATATGGAAAAGCTGGTTTAAGCAGCATAAATGCGAATATTCCCACTATCAATATGGCCTGGATCCGGATCATTAAGAAATACGTCTTGCTATATTCATTTTTCTGCCAATCCATACTGCAAAACCGCCTGAGATCATGGACAGGGTCATAAAAATGGATCCCATTTGCGGCATGGAAATGGCCGTAAAATTCAATATGATCTTTTTACCAATCAAGGGGGGTTGATAGGCCATCCCCTCAATTTTTATAGCCGCATGCGGATCCAGGTTATGTCCGTAATCATATTCCCAGAGATAGAAATCATAAATAGCCAGGCCTCCTGCTACCAATAATATTATCAGCCAGATTAAATTGACCTGCCATTTATTGATCGCGATCAGAATGAGAGCCAATCCGGACAAGGCTATAATAATATATTGCATAAACTGAAGTTCGGGAATGGATTCGGGTTCTATGGGTTTCATCCCGATGTAGTGGTTCATTATATTGATATTCTGTAATGTACTTGGCTCGGAACCCGTTATGTTATTTACCCAGATATACATGGAAAGACCTTTGGGATACTGTGGTGCCTCAAGGGTTATTCTCCATAGCGGGAAGGCAAACATCAGCATCAATGAGATGGCTGCGACCAGCATTAAGGTTCTGGGATTTATGATACGTCTCATAATGCAGTTTCAAATTGAGTGAATGAGTATATGAACAAACCGGATGCGAATCCTTGCGAAAGTTTACCCCTAAACCATTATCTCTTGTCGCAGGATCCGCTCCGGGTGTTCCTTAAAAACAGATCGAAAAATTATTCAGGAGTACCTACACTCCATTTCAGCTCGGGATTCGAACCTTTTGGAGATACCCGGATATATCCCTGCATTTCCTGGTGAAGTGCGGAACAGAAGTCCGTGCAATAAAATGGGATCACCCCTTCATATTTTGGCGTCCAGATAAAGGATTCTGTTTGTCCAGGCATAATCAACAGCTCTGAGGTCTGTGCACCCTGTACTGCAAATCCGTGGGGTACATCAAAGTCCTGCTCAAGATTAGTAACATGGAAATAAACTTTATCACCTACCATAATTCCTTCAATATTATCCGGGGCAAAGTGAGAACGAATGGTGGTCATATAGATCCGGACTACGTTTCCTTCACGGACAACCCTTGTTTCTTCCTCTGATTTAACCACATGAGGATGATGGTTATCTTCCAGTTTATAAAGCTGCTTGCTATTATGCATAATTACCTCGGCTGCAATTCCCTGTGCGTAGTGTGGTTCACCCACCGTAGGGAAGTCAAGAATCAATTGCATCTTATCACCGGAGATATCGAATAATTGAGCGGATTGGTTGAGCTCCGGACCTGTAGGCAGGTATCTGTCCTTCGTGATCTTATTCAGAGCCAGCATGTATTTACCCCAGGGCTTTTGAGAATCTCCTCCCGGTACCATCAGGTGACCCACAGAATAATAACAGGGAACCCTGTCCAGTACCTCCCATGTGCCAACTTTCCACTTTACAACCTCTGAAGAAATGAAGAAAGTCGTATAGGCATTTCCATTCTGGTCAAATTCGGTATGGAGTGGACCGAGTCCGCCGCTTTTAACAACTCCTGCAAGAGTTGCATCAAAGTTCAGGACGGGTATACCATATTTTTCATCTTCAAAATCCTCAGCAGCAATCGCAGCCTTCATTTTTGTGAAAGAGTGAACTGTCAGGTCGGCAGATAGTTTCCCATTACCTATAATATATTCACCTGTTGGATCAACATCAACACCGTGCGGTGATTTTGGGGTAGGCATAAAATATACGAGTCCGGGATGATCCTCAGGCTTCAGAACTTTAACCGAGTTTCTCTTTTCAGTGCTTGCCATATGTGTGTGTACATCACAGAAATTGACATGGTAGGGTGAATTAAATTCTTCAAATTTACCATCTGCCACTAATT
>JAUUZM010000160.1 GCA_030589965.1 Bacteroides sp. | reverse complement strand
TACAGGATACCTGCCTGATTCCTGTACAAATGGAATTCCAACTTCAACCGGATATAAATTAATAGGCTTTAATCCCGGATCCGACAGCACTGTATTTATCGATAATAATAATGGTGAAGGCCTGGTTCAGGGTATAGAATACTGTTATATGATACTTGCCAGCTATAAGGATGGAACACCTGGCTATCCATCCATTGAAGTATGTGATGTACTGGTCCCAGGTACCCCTGCCATCCTGCAGACCAGTGTTTCAACCCTGGATGCAGATGGGGAAATACTCATTTCCTGGGCAAAACCAATCGGTCTGGATACCCTTCCTGGACCTTTCGAATATATTCTTTTTCGCTCAGACCTGGATGCCTTGGGAAGCAACCTGAATCAGATTCATTCATTTACCACAAGTGATTTGAATGACACCAGCTATGTGGACACTTTACTTAATACCTTGAATTATCCATATTCCTATAAACTGGACCTATATCACGACGAACCTGATAACAGGTTCCTGATAGGGAGGCAGGAGGTCGTATCCTCCACCTGGCTTGAAATTGAAGGCTGGGCAAATACAAACCTTATACAGGTTAGGAAAAATACGCCCTGGGTAAACGATGAATTTATTATTTACCGCCAGAATCCCATAAGCCTCCTCTTCGATTCCATAGGGCACTCAAAGGAGACGTTTTACCTGGATGAACAATTGAAAAACGGTGAGGAGTATTGTTACCGGGTTAAGACTATTGGCCGGAGAAATGTAAATAATGTTCATTACGAAGCGATCAATCTAAGCCATACAGGATGCGGAACACCCCTTGATACAATTCCTCCCTGTCCGCCTGAACTTACAGCAGAATCATTATGTGACAGCAGTTATAATTTCCTTGTCTGGACCAATCCAAATAACAGCTGTGCAGTGGATGTGGTAAAGTATAACCTCTATTACTCACCAATCATGGATGCCTCGGTACAGCTAATTGACAGTACCCTCTCCCCAAATGATACCAGCTACTATCATTTTCTGCCGGAAAGCCTGGCAGGATGCTATGCAGTTACCGCAGTTGATTCTTTTAATAATGAAAGTAATTTCTCCATCGTTGCCTGTGTGGATAATTGCATTGATTATAAACTTCCGAATGTATTCACCCCCAATAACGATGGGAGGAATGATATGTTCGTGCCAAGCAATTATGCTTACGTCGAGCGTGTTGACATGAAAATATACAACCGTTGGGGCAGCCTGGTTTACGAGACGGAAGATCCGGATATCAATTGGGATGGAAAAAGGATGAATTCAAACCAATTGGTACCACCTGGTGTGTATTATTATGTTTGTGATGTTTATGAAAACCGCCTGACAGGATTGGAAGTCAGGAATATTGTTGGATTTGTTTATGTATTTACTGAAGTTGATGCGGTTAATAATGGTGAATAAGAAATTTGTTATCCTCCTGCTTATCTCTCTACCTGTATTAAATATCCAGGCTCAGGTTGAGGATATGTATCTTAAAGGAATCGCCTATTCAAACCATGGTGAGTTCTCACAGGCCCGTGAATACATGGAGAAAGCTCTTAGCTATGATGATGATAATGCTGATTATCTTTTGAAAATGGCTGAGATTAATTATCATTCCGGGAACTCCTCAGCTGCCATGGAGAATCTTAGCCGCCTGGAACTGGAAGCACCCGCCAGGGGCAGTTACCTGCAGGCTTGTATTCATGCTTCTTCCGGAGATGTAGAAAAAGCTGTAATTGCGCTGGAATCCCATCTTTCATCAGGGTACAAGCTTCCCTCATATGTTATTCTGCTTGACGAAGAATTTTCTCTCATTGAAGACAGTCCGGAGTGGAGGAATCTATGGAGCCGGACCTGGTACTCTGAGGAGGAAGAGTTTCTCCAGGAAGTCAGGTATTTGAACAATAGCGAAGAATATTTACAGGCTCTTGAATTGCTTGACAAACGAATTACAGAAAGAAAAGACTGGGATGCTCTGCATGCTGCCAGGGGGGATGTACTTCTGAATATGAAACAGTTCCAGGGAGCCATTCAGTCCTATACCAGGGCCATAGAGATCAGTTCGGTGGAGACGGACTATTATTATGGTAGAGCAGAAGCATACCTTGCCCAGGATAAACCGGAAAAGGCCATTGCTGATTTTGAGAAGGCTATGAGGATGGATCCTGAGAACCTGGATCTTTTACTGGATATCGCAAGGATTAACTACAAAACAGGAAATTATTCCAAAGCAGCCAAATACCTGAATCAGTCCATTGAATATTATCCAGACAACATTGAATCCCTGTATCTTCTTGGGCAGGTCCATTATGATTCAGAAAAATACCTGGATGCACTTAAAAAATTCAATCTCTGCCTGAAACTTTCAGACATTGACCCAAGGTTTTATGCCGCCCGCGGAAAAACCTACCTTGAAACCAGGACCTACAAGTACGCCCTGAATGATTTTAGCATGGCACTGGACCTTGATCCGGATGATCATAGGGTTTGGTACTGGAGGGGTCTTGTACGCTGGCATATGAATGACCGTGAAGGTTCCCTCTCTGACTGGAGACAGGCAGCAAGGTTTGGATCTTATGAAGCAGCCAGGAAGCTCGAAGAAAATGGCGTAGCACAATAATCCTACGGAGTCTATGGAGAATAAAACGAAAAAAGTAAAACTGGATCCCATTATTATCCGGGATCTATGGTCAGAGGAGGAAAAAATTGTTCTCAAAACGCTCAGAAAAATTCGCGGCGCAGGCAATATCGGGTACATTCCTGAACTATTGAAATTGCTCCATAAGACCGCAAATGAACTCCTCAGGAAGGAACTGGTCCTTTTTATTGCAGACATCAGGGATCCGCGCGTTATTCCCTTTATCCTGGCCGGTTTAAAGGACCCCGGCCTCAAAGATGCAAGGGGAAGCATTATCTCCGCCTGCTGGCAAAGTGGACTGGATTACAGCCAGGACCTCGGATTGTTTGTGAAGCTTTTTTTCGAAGGCGATTATGTAACTGCACTGGAAGCCTTCACAGTGATTGAAGAAGCAGCAGCAGTCGACCTAAGTCCTGAAGAACTGAAAAAGGTTCTTGTAGAGGTCCAAAAGAGACTGAAGAAGGTAGATGAAGAAAAGAAGCCCCTGGCACTCGAACTGGAAAGGCTTCTTCATGAATAGCCTAATGGTGGTTTGAGAAGTATTTCATAAACTGGCTTCTCTCATATATCTCCGGATCAGGAATATTACTATAATTCATTTTGCCTCTGAAGGCATCCAGATCAAGGTAATTCTTATCGTCCATCCAATCACTTAGTTCCTGAAGCATCCCGCTTATATGGGCAGGACCGTTTTTATATATGGCAGAACAAACCTGGACTGCCTGTGCTCCTGCCAGTAGCTGTTTAATAAGGGCCGTCCCATCATGAACTCCGGTGGAAGCGGCAATGTCAATCTGTTCGACGAGTGCGGACATAATTGCCACCCAGCGTAGAGAATACCGGAGATCAACAGGAGAACTGAAAACTTCGGATGTGGTCATTCTCAATTCTTTGATGTTTATATCCGGACTGTAAAACCGGTTGAATAATACTACTCCTTCTACTCCCCTGTGATATAAGAGATCTGCCAGGTGTAGAAGGTTTGTAAAATTCTGTCCAAGCTTCATTATAACCGGTATATTGATTTTGGCTTTCACGTTTTCAGCAATATCAAGGTATAGCTGCTCATAATTCTTGCTGGAGGCATCTTTGCCTGCCGGCATAAAGAATACATTCAATTCCAGTGCATGTGCACCGGCTTCTTCAATCTTCCTTGCAAAATCAAACCATTCAGAAACTGACATACAATTTATGCTGGCAATAACCGGTATCTTGGTTTTTGCTACTGCTCCCTCCAGTAGACTTAGATATGTATCGAGATTTTGTGACCGGGTATAATGCTTAAGATAATCATCCGCTTCAGGATAATTGCTTGACTCAGCAAGCATGCCTGCTTCATGCAGGATTTGTTCCTCGAAAAGGGATTTCAAAACAACCGCCCCGGCTCCTGCCTCTTCAAGCTTTATGATCTTCTCGACTGAATCTGTGAGTCCGCTGCTGCTAACAATCAAAGGATTCTGAAGATCCAGTCCAACAAATTTTGTTCTTAAGTCTGCCATAATACGATAGTGGTTTTAGTAATTCCTTTCTCCAAATATAATCGTTCCCAGCCGAACCATGGTGCTTCCCTCTTCAATAGCTATCTGGTAATCGCCGGACATTCCCATTGAAATTTCCTTAAAATCAGGCCGAATCGAAAAGCAATTTTCTTTCAGATCATTATATGTTTCTCTCAGATGCCTGAACTCAGATTTCACCTGTTCCTTGTCTTCTGTAAAAGTGGCCATACCCATAACCCCGGAAATGCGAACATTATTAAGGGACTGAACCTCAGGAGAAGTGGCAATCTCAAGTACCTCTTCCCGCGTGAATCCAAACTTTGTTTCTTCCCTGGCAATATGAATCTGCAAGAGACAAGAAATAATTCGATCAGCCTTCTTGGCTTCCCTTTCAAGGCTTAGCAGAAGCTTAAGGCTGTCAATACTTTGTACCATATGAACAAACCCAGCAATATACTTTACCTTATTGGTCTGGAGATGTCCCACCATATGCCATTCTATATCTTCTGGCAGCTGGGGATGTTTTTCCGATAACTCCTGTACCCGGTTCTCCCCGAATATTCTCTGTCCGGCTTTATATGCCTGGAGTATATCCTCCACAGATTTCCTCTTGGAAACAGCAATAATGCTTACACTCTCAGGTGTATCAGAAATAAGTTTCCTAAGGTTATCTGCAATATTCATAAACATTGATTTCAATCCTCCAGTTCATGTATTACCAGTCCGCTCCTCAGTTTTGGTTCGAACCAGGTAGTCTTGGGAGGCATTATATTATCTGTATCGGCAATTTCCATAAGCTGGTCCATACTCACAGGATATAAAGCAAAGGCTGCCTTCATCTCCCCTGAATCAACCCTTCTCTCCAATTCTTCCAGTCCCCTGATCCCTCCGACAAAATCAATTCTCTTCGATTTTCTGAGATCGGTTATATCCAGTAAGGGAGCCAGCACCTGCTCGGATAATATGGTTACATCAAGTTGTCCGATCGGATCATTATCATCATAAGTACCTTCCCTGGCTACCAGGGAGTACCATTTGCCTGAAAGATAAAGACCAAAAGAATGCAGACTTTTGGGTTTGTATACAGAATCTCCTTCATTTTTGACCTCGAAGGATGTATCGAGTTTATTAAGAAACTCATCATCATCCAGTCCATTCAGGTCCTTAACCACCCGGTTGTAATCAATAATGGTCAACTGGTTGTCAGGAAAATGAACTGCCAGAAAATAGTTGTATTCCTCACTGCCGTCATGGTTAGCGTCGGACTTCCTTCGCTCCTCACCTACTCCTGCAGCAGCAGCTGTCCGGTGATGACCATCAGCAACATATGTGAATGGAACATCTGCAGCGAAGAGTGTTTCCAATTGCTTTACATCTTTCTGATCGGAAATGACCCAGAGCTGATGTGAAATACCATCATCTGCGGTAAAATCATATTCGGACTCAGCTGTAATAATCCTTGCTACTATCTTATCTATTTCGGCATTTGCGGGATAGGCGAAAAACACCGGCTCTGCATTAAAATTTGAAACCCGGATATGGGTTTTCCTGTCCTCTTCCTTATCAGGCCTTGTCAGTTCATGTTTTTTTATCACATTATTCATGTAATCCTGAATGCTGGCACAGCCCACCAGTCCATACTGGGTAATCCCATTCATGGTCTGGGCATAAATATAAAGACTTGCTTGCTCATCCTGAACCAGGATCCCCTCTTTAATCATTGCCTCGAGGTTTTCCCTCCCCTTCTGGTATACCTGATCAGAGTATAAATTAATATCAGACGGAAGATCTACCTCGGGTTTTACAACACGAAGAAAGGAATGAGGATTACTCCCGACTTCTTCTCGTGCTTCCTCAGAATTCAGCACATCGTATGGACGTGATGCGATTTTAGCCGCAAATTCCTTTCGCGGCCGGTATCCCTTAAATGATTTTAATATAGCCATGATCCTGATTACTGTAATGAATGCTTAATTTACCTTAAATGTAATATCACCCTTCTCGAGAAATTGTACAATTTGCTCCGCCGCAGCAGCCCCTGCATTAATGTTTGCTTCAGAAGTCTGGGCACCCATTTTCTTTGGAGTAAAAAAACAATTATCCGGAAACTCTGACTTCAGCTCTGCTGCATTATCAGGAGCGATGTCTGAAACATAACTAAAATCCTTGCGCTCTTTTAGTATACGGTGAAGAGAACCCTCGTCAACCACCTCTTTCCTTGCAGTATTTACAAGTGTGGCCCCCTTTGGCATAAGGCTGAGCAAATCATAATTTATTGATTTACGGGTAGTGTCATTAGCAGGAATATGCAGGGATATATACTGGCAGGAGTTATATAATTCTTCCACGCTGCTTACACGGGTGACCTCATCTTCCTCAAATATGGAATCCTCCAGGAATGGATCAAAGGCAAAAACCTCCATCCCAAATCCCTGTGCTATACTGGCAACAATTCTTCCAACATAGCCATAGGCATGTATACCAATGGTCTTGCCTTTCAGTTCGCTGCCTGAAGTTCCATTCAACTGGTTCCTTGCCATAAATACCATCATCCCAATGGCAAGTTCTGCCACGGCGTTTGAGTTTTGTCCAGGCGTATTCATAGCCACCACCTCTTTCGAACTGGCTGCCTCGAGGTCAATATTATCATAACCTGCTCCGGCTCTGACAACAATCTTAAGCTTATCTGCTGCCTGAATTACATCCGTATCAACCTTGTCACTTCGTATAATCATTGCATCCGCATCGGAAACGGCTGCATGCAAATCAGACTGTTCTGGGTACTTTTCCAGCAGGGCAAATTCATATCCTGCATTTTCAATAATTTTCCTGATTTGCTCCACTGCTGCGGGGGCAAAAGGTTTTACGGTGGCTACTAATACTTTTGGCATCTCTTTAATTCTTTATTATTAATAATTACTTGTTTTTTTCAAATTCCTGCATGGTCTCAACCAATGCCTTAACACTTTCCTTTGCCAGGGCATTGTATGTTGAAGCCCTGAATCCTCCTACTGATCTATGACCCTTAATTCCGATCATACCCTTTGATCCGGCGAACTCGTTGAATCCGGCTTCCAGTTCTTTATATTCCTCCTGCATCACGAAACATATGTTCATTAGTGAGCGGTCTTCCACATTATCAACTGTTGGCTTAAACAATTTATTCCTGTCAATCTCATCATACAATAAGGCAGCTTTTTCAATATTCTTTTTCTCCATTTCAGAAATACCTCCATTCTGCTTCAGCCATCTTAAGGTATGCATGGCGGCATAAATGGGTACTACCGGGGGAGTATTA
>JAUUZM010000117.1 GCA_030589965.1 Bacteroides sp. | reverse complement strand
TGATTTCCTCAGATGTATTCCATGTTAAATCGCCTCCAAGCAAGAGTAACTCAAATTTCGAATAATCTAATTTCTCCACAGTTTTAAGAACATACTCATGGTCCCTGTCATCGTATCTTGGATGCCCCATAAACAGATACTGAATGGTATCAGTTTGCGCTTTTAAGGCATTAGAACTAAATGTTGCCAAAATAAAAAGTGAAAGAAATAATATTCTTCTGAAGTTCATTTTTGATCTTGCATTAAAATATTAAAGTAATACTATTAATAATTGTGAAGAAATCTGCATCCCGCTGAAAGTTAAATTAGTGATAAAACTATTTTAGCAATTGCTTGCTTGACTATTTAAGCTTTAATTTAAACACGAATTTATGAATAAAGTAATACATATTTTACTTGGTATCCTGCTCTGCGTATTTTCAGCAACTGCTCAAATTCCGGAAAAGGCTGAAGACATTTCTCCCCTGCTCATTGGGGAAATGATCCCTGATATTGTACTGAAATCGACTGATGCGAGTGATCATTCCACATTAAATATATTCAGCAAAAAACCAAGCGTCCTGTTATTTTACCGGGGTGGATGGTGCCCTTATTGTAATACACATTTGGCAGAAATTCAAAGTGTAGAAAGTGAAATTATTAAACTGGGCTTTCAAATCGTGGCCATCAGTCCCGACTCACCTGAAAACCTGCAAAAAACCATAGGAAAAAACGAGTTAAATTACAACTTGTATTCTGATGGCGATGGGAAACTCACAAAGGCCATGGGAATTGCATTTAAAGCGCGGGAGAAAGATTCCAATAAGCTAATTAGATATTCAGGCGGACTGAATGAAGGTTACCTGCCGGTCCCCTCCGTATTCATTGTAGATACTTCGGGAAAAATACAGTTTGAGTACATTAATCCCACGTACAAAATAAGGATGGACGCAGGTCTATTGCTTGCTGTGTTGAAAGAACTGCAGTAAATCAGATTTGATTAACGGACCCGATATCATTCAATTTAATTCTCTGAAACTTATAAGCTTATTTTGTGCTTCATGCCATAATCTCAACCTCAGGGTTCGCAAGCTTGGAAGAAAGGTAATCCCTTTAACCTGATTAAACATCCTGTTTTCTGTATGGCAATTTTTAAGCTTATAGTTCGGTATCTTAGGACTTAAGTGATGAATATGATGAAAGCCGATATTCCCGCTAAACCAATGGAGTAATCTGGGGAATTTCAGGTAAGAGCTGCCCTCCATTGCGATGGTCTTATAATCCCAATCTGCATGCCGTTTCCAAACGACGTCATCGTACTGGTGCTGAAGATAAAATAGCCATACGCCAGCGGATGTAGCTAAATATGTAATTGGAAACTGGATCAGGATAAAAGTTTTGAAGCCTATCAATAGACTGAACCCGGTGATGTATGCAATGATTAAAATATTTGTAATGATAACACTCCATAGTTCTGATTTCCTGGTCGAATTTCTGGGGAACCTGAAAAGGACTACAAACAATAAAAAGGATGATATTCCGAACAATATAATAGGGTTCCTGTAAATACGGTATCTAAATTTTTTAACAGGAGTAAGAGATTTATATTCCTCCACAGTTAATGTCCATAGGTCCCCTATTCCTCTTTGATCAAGATCGCCTGCAGTTTTATGGTGTATGGCGTGATCGTTGTTCCACTTCTCAAACGGAGCAAAAGCAAGACAGCCGAGGATGGTTCCTGTAATTTTGTTGGCAAGCCTGGATTTGAAGAAAGATCCATGACCACAATCATGAAAGATAATAAATATTCTTACCATGAATCCGGCAGCCGGAAATGCCAGGCCCAGGGTAATCCAATAGGATATATCAATAGAGCGGTACATTAAATATATGATCAGCGAGTAAGGCCCTAAAGAATTGATGATCTGCCAGATGCTTTTTCTAATATCGGGATGGTTATATCTACTAACTATCTCTATCCAGGATTTAGTCTCCCCATCATTCAATTTATCTGATGACTGCATATGGGTCATTTAAAATGACATTATTGGTAAGCTTAAAGGAAAACACTAGGGGTTATCAATATTACAATTTTTTTGCAAATAATCAGAATTTATCAAGCGGGGAAAGCCTGATGACAACATCCGGTTTGTTTAGCACCACATAGATATTACCTGCAGGGTCCATGCCTACATCCCTTACCCGCCCTGCATTCTTAAGGATAACCTGTTGGTGCAAGACATGGTCGTTTACAATATCCAATAGTCTAAGCTCTTCGTATTTGAGGGCGGTCACCAGGAGCTTGTTTTCCCAGAGGGAGAAAGCTTCTCCCTGGTAAAACTCAATACCGCAAACAGCGATGGAAGGTTTCCAGTAGAGAGCGGGTTGTGCATATCCCTCCTTACTGGTCAGGTCTGTGATGGTGGTTCCATTATAGTTTTTACCATAGCTTATTATCGGCCAGCCGTAATTTTTTCCTTTTTGTATGAGGTTGAGTTCGTCTCCGCCTAAGGGACCGTGCTCTGCTGCCCAGATCTCGTCTGTAAGCGGGTGGACCGAGATTCCCTGTGGGTTTCTGTTTCCAAGGGTGTAGAGGGTAGGTAATCCAACATCTCTATAAGGATTGTCTGAGGGTACTCTACCGTCCGGATATATCCTGTGAATCTTTCCATTGGGCCGTTCAGGATCCTGGGCCTGGTCCTGCGCTCCCCTCTCCCCGATGCTAAAGTACATGTACCCTTTTTGGTCAAATACAATCCTGCAGCCGTAATGATGTCTGGTAGTGCGGTAAGTTTCATGCGGAGCCTCATACAGGACCTGCTCATCCACCCATTTCATATCCCTGATCCTGCCTCTGACGATCCGGGTCATAGCCCCTGGTCTTTTTTCGCCGGGGTCCGTTTTATCGAGTGAATGACTGTATGAAAGGTAAATCCATCCATTGGAGGCATACCCGGGATCAATATTTACATCCATCAATCCTCCCTGTCCCTCATGAAGTACCTTAGGAATACCACTTACTGCCTGGTCCAGCACTTGATCTCTGACAACCATTAGCAGATTTCCGGGCCGTTCGGTTATCAGGGCCGTATCCTTATTCAGAAAAACAATTGCCCAGGGAATTACCAGATTATCTGCCCAAATATCCACCTGCATCTCATAGTCCATCGTCTCAAGCATGGTGGGAGGCTCAGGTTTTGTTGCCCAACCCGCGGCTTCTGCATCATACACATAATCAACAATGGCCCGGATCTCCTTTTCAGAGAGAGTCTTTTCGTAGGAGGGCATCCCGCGGTGTGGAATACCAAACATGATGTTTCTTCTGATATATTCTTTTTCATCTCCGAACTGCCAGATTCCGTCCATCAGGCTTTGAGCCATTCCACCGCCACTAGTAGTCCCATGGCAGGTTGCACAATATATTTGGTAGTTTATTTCTGCCTTGTTCCCGGAAACTTTTTCCTGCCCGTACAAACAGGAAATGCTTAAAAAACTAAGAATAAATAAACGAACTACAATTAGGATCGAATTTTTTATATACATGAGAGATTTATTTTGAGGCATGAAGATATTAAAATCTTAAAATATTTTTACCGTAATCGAATTTTTTTTTAAACATTAGGTAAAATGAATAAGAATAGATAATCAGCGTTATTCAAGGGGGGAAAGTTTAATTATACGGTCTGGCTTATTCAGCACCACGTAGATGTTTCCGGCGGGGTCCATACCTGCATCCCTTACCCTGCCGGCATTTTTAAGGATAACCTGCTGGTGTAATACGCGGTCGTCTACAATATCCAGCAGCCTTACCTCCTCATATTTCAATGCAGTTACCAGTAGTTTATTTTCCCATAGGGAGAAAGCCTCTCCCTGGTAAAACTCGATGCCGCAGACAGCGATGGATGGTTTCCAGTAGAGAGCGGGTTGTTCGTATCCCTCCTTCCGGGTCAGGTCTGTGATGGTGGTTCCATTATAGTTTTTACCATAAGTTATTACGGGCCAGCCGTAATTCTTTCCTTTTTGTATGAGGTTGAGCTCATCTCCGCCTAAGGGACCGTGCTCGGCTGCCCAGATCTCGTCGGTAAGCGGGTGGACTGAGATTCCTTGTGGGTTTCTGTTTCCCAGGGTGTAGAGGGTGGGTAGTCCAACATCTCTATAGGGATTGTCTGAGGGGACCTTCCCGTCCGGATATATCCTGTGGATCTTTCCATTGGGACGTTCAGGATCCTGGGCCTGGTCCTGCGCTCCCCTCTCTCCAATGCTGAAGTACATGTACCCTTTTTGGTCAAATACAATTCTGCAGCCGTAATGATGCCGGGTTGTGCGATAGGTTTCATGAGGAGCTTCGTACAATACCTGCTCATCCACCCATTCCATATTCCTTATTCTTCCCCTTACTACCCGGGTCATCGCTCCAGGTCGTTTTTCTCCTTGCTTCTTCTCCAGGGCATGGCTGTAGGCCAGGTAGACCCAGCCATTAGATGCATACTCAGGATCTATATTAACATCCATTAATCCACCTTGTCCCTCATGTAATACCTCGGGGGTTCCTTTTACAGATTTTCCAATAAGTTCATCATTTACAACCATACGAAGATTACCCTCACGTTCGGTGAAAAGAGCCGTATCCTTATTGAGAAAAACAATGGCCCAGGGAATTTTAAGATCGTCCGCCCATATATCCAACTGCATCTCGTAGTCCATTGTTTCAAGCATAGTAGAAGGCTCAGGCTTTTTTGCTCCTCCTGCTTTTTCAGCATCATACAAATAATCGACAATTGCCCTGATCTCCTTTTCAGAGAGAGTCTTTTCGTAGGAGGGCATGCCGATGTGAGGGATGCCAAACATTATATTCCTCCTGACATATCCTGCTCCATCTCCGAATTGCCAGATACCATCGAACAGGCTTTGAGCCATTCCGCCGACAACAGTAGTACCATGGCAGGTAACACAATAACTCTGGTAGTTTTCTTCTGCCCCGGTCTGGGAGACTTTTTCCTGCCCGGACAGACAGGAAGTGCTTAAAAGGCTTATTGTAAATACACTGACTACGATTAGGATAGAATATCTTTTGCCCATGACAGATCTTGTTTTATTGTTCCCTCAAGATATGAAAAACTCAGGTTCTTTTTAACATTTTCTCTGCAACAACTTATTCTTATCCCAGAAATAATTATACCTATCCAGGCGCAACCATTAGGAACCGGATCCCGTCTTGACATTGGAACTCATTTTTTGTAATTTTGCTTAATAAATCCATAATCATGAAAACCTTGTCAAGATTTCTATCGGTAATAATCATTACCCTCGCAGCAGCAGGAATCCAATCCTGCGAAAAAAATAATCCTGCAGCTGATGAAACTGGTAGTATTGAGCTGTTCTTAAACCTGGCTGATCCGGATTTAGCTAATCTGAAATCGGAGATTCCTGACAGCCTGGGAGAGGAGGTCAGCCGGTATCATGTCTTATTGACGATTGTCGGACCTGACAGCATGCCTGTTCTGGAAGATGAATTGCTTCCCCTGTACAAGTTTGGAGACGGATTTTTCAGCGAAAAAATGGAAATGAAAGCAGGAGCTTATAGACTTACGAAGTTTATGATTGTTAATCCGGAGGGGGAGGTGATCTTTGCTTCTCCTTTAAGAGGATCGCCCAAAGCTTACCTGGTAAAGGAACCCCTGCCCATCGGATTCAGGGTTCAGCCGGAAAGAACTACAAGACTGAGTCCGGAGGTTCTGCCGGTTCAGGGTGATCCGCCCTCAGAATTCGGTTATTCAAGCTTCGGCTTTGTGCTTGTAAAACCACTTCCGTTTTATATCGTTGCCATAAATGATGACCCGCGGATCATGGCACCTACCAGGTTTACAGACGCTAAACTAACCGTTTATCATCCCGATGGCTGGAAGCATAGTTTTCGCATGCTGGCTCAAATTAACCGGTTGATCATCCGTGGAGGAGCCAAAAATTATAAGTTTTTGGTTGAAAAGGAGGGCTTTAAGCCGGTTGAAATGGAGGTTTCTGCTGAAAAATTAATGAAAACTTCCAAAGAAGAACCACTGATTATTCGATTCGGAAGCGGTTCACATTATGTACTCAGGTTGCGGCCTGACCCAGAGATGGGTTTTGATGCCATGATTTCAAATCTCGAACCTGATAAGAATTTCGGTAAGCATCCCTTTTTCGAGGCCACTTATATGACGGATGATTCTCCCCTGGCAGTTATGCGGGAGAACCGAAGCCTCATACGTTTCAGTCCATCCGGACTCCCGAAATCAGCTATTATTCAGAAAGTCACTCTGTCCCTGTTTTATGATATCCCTATTCCCTGGAATGGGTACCTTAAGGATTCCCTGTTTGTTGATGCAGCAGGTAATGTAGTCTACTGTGCCGGGGTTCTGGAGCAGATCATTGAGCCATGGCAGGAACATGAGGTGACCTGGAATAGTCAACCAAAGACAAATGAGAAAGTACAGGTTTGGATCAGGCCCTTCATTAAGAATGCAAACTTCATTGATGTGGATGTAACAAGGATGTTTGTAAACGAATTTTCCTATCCCAGTTATGGGATGTTGTTTAAGCTGGCTCCCTCTCCAACTCTCGATGTTTATTCCGGCGTTTTCCCGGGTTTCCGCTTTGCATCCAGTGATTCTGAGAAGCCAGAATTAAGACCCATACTCACCATACATTATTCTCTGCCCGTAAAATAAATAATGCCGTCTCAAAGTAGAAGACTCTCATTTCTTGACCGCTATCTGACTCTGTGGATATTCGGGGCAATGCTCCTGGGGGTAGGGTCCGGATACTTTTTTCCTGGCATAGCAGGATTCTGGGATTCAATGAGTTCGGGCACTACCAATATTCCCATTGCCATCGGACTGATCGTAATGATGTACCCACCCCTGGCCAAGGTCCGTTACGAAGAGCTCAAAGATGTTTTCAAAAATTACCGGATTCTGGTCCTGTCCCTCATCCAGAACTGGCTTATTGGTCCAATTCTTATGTTCGGACTGGCGGTTCTTTTTCTGCAGGATTATCCTCATTACATGGCAGGACTCATTCTGATCGGTCTAGCTCGCTGCATTGCTATGGTTTTAGTATGGAACGAACTGGCCTGTGGGGATTCGGAATATGCAGCAGGCCTGGTAGCTTTTAATTCAATATTCCAGGTGCTTTTCTTTTCCTTCTATGCCTATGTTTTCCTGACCCTCTTGCCAGGATGGCTGGGTATCCAGTCTTTCCAGGTGGACATAACCATGGGGCAGATCGCAAAATCCGTTTTTATTTACCTTGGTATCCCTTTCCTGGCAGGTTTCCTGACTCGCTTCATCGGGATACGTATTCGTGACAAAGAATGGTATCACAAAACCTTTATTCCAAAAATTTCCCCCCTGACCCTGATCGCCCTGCTTTTTACAATACTTATTATGTTTTCCCTCAAGGGGGAATACATAGTTAAGATCCCACTCGATGTTGTCCGTATCGCAATTCCACTTATCATTTATTTTGTGGTCATGTTCCTGGTCTCCTTTTTTATGGGGAAAGGTATTGGGGCGGACTATCCAAAAACTGCAACTATTTCATTTACTGCTGCCAGTAACAATTTTGAACTTGCCATAGCAGTGGCCGTCGCCGTTTTCGGGATCAACTCGGGGGAAGCGTTCGCTGCTGTTATCGGTCCCCTTGTCGAAGTCCCTGTTCTTATAGCCCTCGTCAGCGTGGCACTTTTTTTTAAGAAAAAGTATTTTCCGGTGTCGAATTCACGCGGGACTTGAATATATTTGCACTGAATTACCAATCAATGAAGATCTCAGATAAAGTCCACCTTCTCAAGCATCATTTTTCAATTCCCCTGCCCGGTGGAAAGAAGATTCCGAGGTTTGTGAATTCACTGGTTATATTCGGGCGGCGGATTACCCTGATAGATACCGGGATTAAATCCAGCTGGGAAACCATTTTTAAATACATTAAGGACCAGGGGAGAGATCCCTCCGAAATAGAATTAATCATTCTTTCCCATGCCCACCCTGATCATATGGGCTCCGCTGCGAAGATCAAAGAGATTTATGATTGCCGGATTGCGGCACATCCACTTGAAAAGTCGTGGATTGAAGATATCAGCCTTCAGGAAGAAGGTCGGCCGGTACCTGGATTTTCTGAACTCACAGACCGATCCTGCAAGGTAGACATACAGCTTGATGATGTGCACTCACTTAAACTGCACGGTCAGATTGAGGTAGAATTAACACATACACCCGGACACTCACCCGGTTCCCTGAATTTCGGTTTTCCGAGTGAAGAAATTCTGTTTACGGCTGATTCTATTCCCCTGGCAAATGATATTCCAAATTATGATAATTACAAGGATTTACTGCATTCTCTTGAGCGCATTAAAGCGGATCTGAAATATCAGGGTCTTCTGAGCTCATGGACTGAGCCCATATTTGACCGGAAAGAAATTGACCGACTGATCAGTGATGGGGAGGCCTATCTGCACCGAATAGATGAAGTCGTGCAGGAAACCTATAAGGATCATGAATATGAATCCCTGGAATATTGTTCACAGGTTATCAGGAAACT
>JAUUZM010000310.1 GCA_030589965.1 Bacteroides sp. | reverse complement strand
ATGAGAAAGGGCTCAAGGTTAAGATCTATTACACCATCCGGGAACTGACCAATCATGTTACGGAGATCTAGGCTCTTAGAAGTCTAGGTACTGAAATATTTGATGATGGACAGGGAGGGGGATATCCCTGGTTGAGGGAACACCTGGTATCAGGATACCGACCCCAATGGTATCAACATTCAGACGATACCACGGTGGATGCTTCCATTCTGACTGCACCGGGCGATAGCCGGTGGATCAACTATTATATTGAGGGACTTGGCTGGCTTGTCAGGAATGTGGATATCGACGGACTCTACCTGGATGATGTAACCTTTGACAGGCATATTATGAAAAGGATGAGGAAAGTTATGGAGGCAGAAAAGCCAGGCTGCATCATTGACCTGCACTCGAATACCGGTTTCTCAAAGGGACCGGCAACACAGTACGCAGAATACTTTCCATATGTTGATAAGCTCTGGTTCGGTGAAAGTTTTATGTATAGTGAAATGTCTTATGAGAACTGGCTTGTGGAGGTCTCAGGGATCCCGTTCGGACTCATGGGCGATATGCTGCATGGCGGTGGCAACCCGTGGTTGGGGATGGTTTTCGGGATGACGACCCGGCTTCCCTGGTCCACCGAAGGCGTAATTTGTAATCCTGTGGCCATCTGGAAGATCTGGGATGAATTTGGAATTGAGCAATCGCGTATGTCCGGACCATGGGACCTGTATCCCGTAGTAGAGACAGATCACCCTGATGTCAAAGCAACAGCCTATATAAAAGAGAACAGGGTGTTGATATCGCTTGGGAATTTCTCAGATGATCCCCACGAGGTAAAGCTTCGAATAAACTGGGAACAGATCGGGATTAATCCGGATGCCACCATCCTCACAGCACCCGAAATCGAATATTTCCAGGAAAGTCAACAATTCGATGTCAGAGATAGGATCCTGATCCAACCACGGAAGGGGTATTTACTCTATCTGACCAGTTAATTTAACCGACCTCAAACCTGTGATAGGTTACTTCTTCTCCTCTTTCTTCCTTTCAGCTTTAAAGGATATGGTTCCCTCCGAGTAGCTTGCTGTTCCATTGATGGTTTCCTTGGTAACAGTTCCTTTTATGTTGACCGGCTCACCCTCAATATATACCTTAAAGGAAATCTGATCCTTCTCCATAACAACATCACTGCCCTTGATCTCATAAGACTCACCATAAACTATCTTTACAGTATACTCCTTTCCTTCCTTTTTAATTACAATATCCCCCGAATTATACTCATAGGCAGCAGCTTCCGCATAAAAGCTCCATGTTCCTACAGGGTCTACCTTTTTTTGTGCAAATAGGTTAGCGCTTGCTGATACTATCAGTACGATCAGAATTAAGGATTTCGCAAATTTCATAGTGTTGAATGTTTAAGTAAAAAAACATAAAAATATAAAACATTTACCATATCTACAGTATCCGCATATCAGGACAGATTACGTTTTATTAACTTACTGCCTGATGGTAACTTTCAAGGTGAATTATGAGATCCCCGTGAAGGCAACCTGGGTACCAAGGTTCCGGGGAGTACTTCAAGAGTACGTTTATCCAGAAAAACCAGCCAATAAATTGTAAGTGCTTACTTGTTTGATAGCCATTTTTGAGTGCCAATGCAGATAGCATGTAGAACATACCGTAATAAACTCTGTTAACTGCGATTTTTATTAGGTTATTTTCCACTAAAATCCTTACCTCTTTTACGGTATCTCCAGCTTGCTTTAATCTGTATTGTATAAGTTCTTCCTGGTTGGGATCAGCGTTAAGCATATATACCCTGGTTTAAAGCATTTCGATATAAAGGGTGATTTCGAATAATATTGCTATTAAGTTCCTGCGTAGAAATTATTTTTGAATCAATGATTATATCATGCTTCAGTGCGATTTCATAACAAAGGTCCCGTATCTTCCGTCTTTCAGGCCAATTGTATTTTTTGTTAACAATAATCAGGATATCATAATCTGAATTCTCCGTATTGCTTTTTCCCTTTATTTGGGAACCATACAGCACAACATTCTCGACATCCTCGCCAAGCTCTTGAATGAGAAGACTCTTAAGCTCTTTGATTATTTTTAAGTTATCGTTCATAATACAAATTTATGAAAAAGCTCACAAATCTGCCACCGAACTGGTTTTTACCTTTTTTCCTCTCCTTCCTTTTTCAGGTATTTGTCCAGGAACTCCAGGATCTGTCCATAGGCTTTTATCTCGTTTTCCTTTTTCATAAATCCATGCCCTTCATCCGGGAAGACAAGATATTCTACCGGGACGCCATTCTTCTTAACTGCTTCAACGATCTCATCAGATTCAACCTGGAGGACCCTGGGGTCATTGGCACCCTGTAGGACCATTAAAGGACGTATCACATTTTCAGCATGAAACAAGGGAGAGATCTCATATAGCCGGACAGAATCTTGTGTAAAAGGATCACCCAGCTCATCAAACAGCGCTGCCCTGAATGACTCCCAGTAAGGCGGGATGGATTTAAGGGTCCTCAACCAATTGGTAACCCCAAACAAGTTTACGCCTACAGTGAATTCATCAGGAGCAAATGTCATCGCGGCCATGGTCATGTATCCACCATAACTTCCCCCTATAATGCCAATCTTATCTGCATCAATATAATCCTGGGTTTGCAGCCATTTTTTTCCCCAGATACAATCTTTAAGGTCTTTGTCACCATGGTTGCGGTCATCCATTTTGTAGAAGCTTTTCCCATAACCGCTACTCCCCCTGTTGTTGACTGCCAAAACAGCGTAGCCATGGTTCACCAGGTATTGAGTCAGCGCAGAATAGCCTACCCGGGATTGTCCGCCGGGACCGCCATGAACCCTGACTAGAGCGGGGACCTTTTCGCTTTTGGAGGCCGTCAATGGCTTGTAATAAATAGCCGGGATTTCCAGTCCGTCGAAGGATTCAAACCGGACAACCTCTGCTGAAACCAGGTGGTCAATATTGATCTCAGGATTCAGTGTTTCTGTGAGTTTCTTTAGTTTCTCAGTTCCAAAATCATACATATAAAGATTACCGGGGGCCTTGGAAGTACCAATTGAGAGCCTCATCAGGTTCTCACTCTCGGAAATGCTTACTGAGGTAATATCTCCATCAGCTACGGCTGGGAAATTTACCGCTTGCCCGGCATTATTGTCATTGACAAGAAGTGAGTTCTTACCGTCTTCATTAATGGCAATTACCCTGTACTTTTCATTTTCACTTAGATAGCTGTACATGACATCCCAGTCTGTCTCATACAGCATTTTCCTCGTTCCCGTGGAAATTTCGTATTTCATCAGGCTGGAAAATTCTTTACCGGCATTGCTTATATAAAAGAATTGCTTATCGTCTTTGCTAAAACCTGAACCAGCATAATTTCCGGGTTCATCAGATATCTCTGTCATTTTACCACTATTGCGGTCAAACAGGAATAATT
>JAUUZM010000315.1 GCA_030589965.1 Bacteroides sp. | reverse complement strand
TACGGATCACAGATGGAGTCCGTGAACGGACTCGGAAGGTTTCGATCAGGTAAATTGAATTTTATGAAACGGGGACTGGTTCCCCGTTTCCTTTCCAATTAAGGGATTTCTGCACCCTTTATTACAACTCAGTCATATTAGAATCACTTACAAGTTGTTTAAACCATGCTATAAACAACACATGTCCAAACTCTGCAGTTATGTCTGAGATATAGAGATTATGAAGAATGACAAAATAAACTCTCAAAAATTGTTTGCCAGGATTTCAATTCTGTTGTTTGGTCTGTTCCCTCTTTTGATTTCAGCCCAGGATGATCAAATGCAGGTTATGACTGAAACTCCTATTGATTTGTCCGGGTATGAACTAAAAAATATTTATGACAATGATTTCTCGGAGCATCAAAAGATAGAATATGAGGAAAACCTTCTTCAAAGAGGTCCTGACGGGGAGTACAGAAGAGTAAGACGGCCGGCTATGGATGCCGAATGGATTGCAGAAGGCTGGGGAGAAGCAAAAGTAAGGGATGGAAAGCTATATGTTACATCCGGGCAGTTTGATCAGAAAAACCAACTAACTCCACCAGACCAGTACACCCAAGGTAAGACAAGGGGGAAATCCCATATGGTAATCTGGAATAATCAGAGATTTCCTGATGATTTCCTGTTAGAATTTAAAGTAAATCACTACAGTTCTGACGATGGACTAACCCTGGTATTTTTTAGTGCAAGCGGAATGAATGGTGAAAGTATATTCGACCTTTCCCTTCCTCCCCGTTGGGCCAACTACCCTAATTATCATCATGGAGCATTAAAAAATTATACCGATTCTTATTGGTCAAGGAATAATGGCCAGGAGAATGCGAGTAATCGTTTACGCAAGAATCCGGGTAAAAAACTGGTCGTACAGGGTCCCAGTAATACGATTGAAGGGTTTGATAATGAATATCAAATAAGGATTTTGAAAGCTGCAAACCTTATTGAAGTTGAGGTGAATGGTAAAAGAGTGCTCAGCTGGGAAGATCCGGATCCTCCGCTTGGTGCAGGGTACATTGGTTTACGTAACATGTCTGGAATAGATCAGGTGTCCTACGATGATTTTAAAGTTTATGAGATTACCGACATAAACCTGGATAAAAATGAATACAGATTATTAGCGGGGAACTACCGGGGAAAAGCAATGGACTTCGCTAAAGAAATGATTGTATATGGTACAGATCGTTACGGGAGGGAACATAGTCCCCTGTTCGCAGGTATGCTGATCCGCTCAGAAATACCCACATTACCACCTGATCTGATTATCAGCGGGCAAGGAGAGCAGCCCAAACCCGGAATTGCATTAAACATACCTAATGTCTTCCGTGGAAGCAACCTGGCTCATAAGGTTACCTATCGTGGCAGTGATGCCAATAATGATGTTGGGCTGCTAAAATTACTTTACAGCATTAGCGAAGAAACCGGAGATATACATTATGCCCGGGCAGCGGATAGCTGCCTTTCCTGGTTGATCAATCATACTCCGATGGATAATGGAATAATACCCTGGGGAGAGCATTCAGGATGGGATTTTCGAAACGAAAGGTTTGATTACGGGTATGTCTGGGATAAAAAACATGAACTGGACGAAGATTGGCCTTTCTGGGAAAAACTAAATGACTTACAAATCATCCGGGATGGGGAATTATCTCCGCTGGAAAAATATGCCGGGGGCCTGTGGAAAGGAACCATTGGATATAATGATGATAATGAGATGATATACTGTCGGCATACTTCGCTGGTTGAACAGGAAAGGCCTGAATATGGAGATTATTTGAGGTTTGGGATGTTTCCCAGGCATGGGGGCTATAGTATTAAAATATGGTCCTCTGCTATTAGTTTTTCAAATAATGATTCTTTTATTGAATCAATGACCGACAGGCTTACCCTGTATATCAATATGATAGAAAAGCAAATCAATAAGCATGGATTTCCAATTTATGTGTTCACCCCTGGAGATATTTCATACAACCCGTCACAAATGGGAGGTATGGCTGCTCATTTATTTGAATCATCTGAAATCCTGGAAAATATTAACAAGGAATTGTCTGTAAGAATGCAACAACTGGCTGGAGTAATATCAGGTATCTACATGGATAAACAAGGTGAGATGAAGTCCATAACAAAATTAGAATTATACCGATGGAACAACAAGATAGGAAATGAAGATTTATCGAAATTTTTCCTTCAGCAGGCAAGTACGGTAGCAGATTCTCTTGTAGAAGACCCGCAAATCAAAGATAGAGAAATTGGCCGTAAGGGAAAAGGGTATTCATTGCCTGGCCGAATCCCCGGTCAATATGCAGAGGCCATTGAATTCCTGGTCTCCTATAGCGATGTGATTCCTGACAGGAAGAAGAAAAAGTACCTTGATGCAGCAGAAAAGATCGCAGCAGAAGCAGTTGAGCTATTTACGGATACTAAATCGGCATTGCCAAAGAATTTAGACAGACCATTGACATTATTAGACGGCACCGCCTTCCCAAGCATGTACCAGTCCTACCTTGGATCAGATGATCTGATGTACAGCTTTTGGCTGTTGGCTGAACAATTAGAGAACATAAAATAACATTTCATGAAGAAACTGAAAATTTTGCTATTCCCCGTATTTGCAATCCTGGTATCCTGCTCGGCTCCGGAACCAGAGAGCCTGGAACCCGAAGAGATTAAATCAATCATGACCAGGGTTTGCGACTGGCAATTGGAAAATCTTAAAGATTCTGTGATAAACAGGGC
>JAUUZM010000050.1 GCA_030589965.1 Bacteroides sp. | reverse complement strand
TGTGTGGGTAAATCCTTCCTTGTACAGGGTTTCCAGTTTAAAAAATTTATCTTCCATTTGATCTGCACTGCCAAATAGAATAATCTGGGATCCGACCCGGGGGATCAGCTCAAATTCACCCTTTTCGCTAACATATACCTGAACGATCTGAGATTTCCATAATGGATTTCCATTAATGTATCCTGCCATTTTGATCAGGTCATTCATTATACTGCCCTCTCCACTCTCGCTATTAACAGCAGGAATCCGTATTTCATTCCTGTATTTACCCGGGATACTACCATTAATATGCAGTATATGAGGGGTGTAGTCCATTGTTGCCGGAATGACAAATCCATGCTCATCCAGGTAGTACTTTGAATGATTGCTATCCTCAATCCTGGCAAGGGGTGTTCGCTGTGATATTTCTATCATCAGTTTACCCTCAATATTTGTATATACCTGGGCATTAGAGATGGCAGGAATCCCATTGAGGCTCTCTTCCATTCCAGCGGCATCAAGGGCTGATATGCGGATTCCGGCAACTTCAGAATACTCAAGGCGAACAAGGTTTTTGACATCCACCGATGTGACCAGTCCAATTTCAATACTATCCCTGATTATCACTTCGATACCCTTGCAGAGCACTTCATCGTATTGTTTCCCCACGAATCCTAATACCACAAACAAGTATGCTGCGATAAACAATGCCATCAATATTTTTAATATACCCTTCATTTTATCCCCCCCTCTGAATACAGGCTAAGTATCGGTTCTACCATCTGATCAATATCTCCGGCCCCCAGCGTTAGCAGTAAATCAGGTTTTTTTTCGCTTAGAACTGCAATCAATTGTTCTTTTTGAATCAGCATTTTATCCTTCAGGTTTACCCGGTCAAATATGAGCTTTGAGGTAATCCCATCCATAGGTTTTTCCCTTGCGGGATAAATATCCAGCAATACCAACTCATCCAGCATGGAAAGGCTCTTTGCAAAACCCATAGCAAAATCCTTTGTCCTGCTATACAGGTGTGGTTGGAATACACCGCATATCTTACGGCCGGGATAATTTTCCCTCACAGATCCGATACAGGCTTCCAGTTCCCTGGGATGGTGTGCATAATCATCAATATAAACAAGATCATCACGCTGGATCTGAACATCAAAACGACGCTTGATCCCCTTAAAGGAGGCCAATGCTTTTCGCAGATCCTCATCACTGATTTTCAAAACTTTACCCAGAATAATACAGGCCAGGGCATTCTCAATATTGATATTTCCCGGAATGCCCAATTCAAGATCCTTAATGAGACCTTCAGGGGTATGGACATCAAATCGACAGGAACCTTCCTGATATCTGATATTTTCAGTGTAATACTGAGCTTGGCCTCCCAATTGGTAGTTATGCTTAGCCAGGGAGGATCCTGCCAGGGTGGATCCTGTCAGACAGGGAAGGTCGAGTCCCACATGATGTATCAGATCGCCCCCCTCTTTTACCTGTCCAATAAAATCACAAAATGCTTCCTGAAGGTTCTCATAAGTACCATAGATATCCAGGTGATCTGCATCACAAGATGAAACAACAGCGATATGAGGGAAGATTCTAAGGAAGGAACGGTCATATTCATCCGCCTCCAGTACCATCCATTCACCCTCTTCCGACAGCAGAGCATTCGTCTGGTAGTTCTTTGATATACCTCCAAGAAATGCATTGCAGGGGATTCCGGCTACTGTCAAAAGGTGAGCGATCATCGTTGAAATGGTGGTCTTGCCATGGGTTCCTGCTACAGCAATGGTCTGCTGGCTACTGCTGAGGATCCCGAGCATCCCGGCCCTTTTTATAACCTGGTATCCTCCCTTCCGGAAAAATTCAAGTTCAATATGGTTTTCCGGGATTGCCGGTGTATAAATCACCAGTAACTTCTCCGGAAGCGGAAAATTATCCTTTATAAATGCAAGATCAGTAATAAAATGAATTTCAGAACCTTCCCTGATAAGATCATCGGTAAGCCTGGTTGAAACCCTGTCATAGCCGACCACCCGCTTACCCTGTACCAGGAAATACCGGGCCAGGGCACTCATGCCAATGCCGCCAATGCCTAACATATAGACATTATCAATACTATGTATTTCCTCTGGCTTCATAATTACATTATTCCAATAACTTCCTTTGCGATCCTGTCCGCAGAATCTTCAATGGCCATCCCTGTTATATTCTTTGAGAGAATCTCCTGTCTTTTATCATCGCCCAGTAAATCCAGAGCTTCCGGTATCATCCTTTTCACCGCTTCCTTGTCCGGGATATAGATGGCTGCCGATTGAGAGGACAATGCCTTTGCATTTTTGGTCTGATGATCCTCTGCGACATTGGGAGAGGGCACCAGTATGGAGGCCTTTCCCACCAGACATAGCTCCGATATTGTAATAGCCCCTGCCCTGGCAATAATAACATCTGCCGCCATATAGGCCAGATCCATTCTCTGGATGAAATCTTTCAGCACTATATTTTCACCTGCACCTTCCAGAGATTTTTTTACTTCTTCATGATAGTATTTCCCGCATTGCCATAACACTAACACCCCGGATTCCTTTATCCTTTCCAGCTCCCCAAGCACTGCCTGGTTAATGGTTCTGGCCCCCAGACTACCTCCCAGGATAAGCAAAACCCTTGCATTATCATTGAACCCAAAGAATGATTTTGCATTTTGAGCAGAGTCTTTGGAAGATGGGGATTTATCACTGCTATGGATCTCCAATATTTCTTTTCGTACCGGGTTTCCTGCGAGGATCAGCTTTTCTGCTGGAAAATAGTTTTCCATCCCTTCGTAGGCAACACATATTTTTTTTGCTTTTTTCGCCAGCAAGCGGTTGGTAACACCGGCATATGAATTTTGTTCCTGGATTAATGTAGGGATTCCCATTCCGGCGGCTTTTCTTAAAACCGGTCCACTGGCATAGCCACCAACCCCAACTACCACATCTGGAGAAAACTTGCGAATAATCCTTTGGGCCATTCGAAGGCTTTTTAAAAGATTCAGAATAACCTTGAGGTTGGAGAGTGATAACTTCCGTCTGAATCCCTCCACAGGCAATCCAATAATGGAGTAACCTGCCTCCGGGACTTTTTCCATCTCCATTCTTCCGTTCGCTCCAACAAAAAGGATATCCGGATTAGTAAGCTGCCGGCAAAGGGCATCAGCAATCGCAATGGCCGGGAATACATGTCCCCCGGTCCCGCCCCCGCTAATAATTACCTTTTTATTTGCCTGCTGCTTTGCCACTTCTATATGATTAGGTTAATACTCTTGTATCTGGCTGATCAGATATTTGGTCCTGTATGCCTTTGCTAACGCTTAGTATCATCCCAAGTGAAAGACTTGTCAGGATCAGGGAGGTTCCTCCCATGCTCACCAGGGGCAGAGGTTGGCCGGTCACTGGAAACAGGTTTACTGAGACAGCCATATGAACCATTGCCTGAAGTACCAGTCCCAATGTCAGTCCTACTGCCAGGAAGGCAGGAAACGTCCGGGTACTCTTCCGGACCAGTACACCGGCCCGGTAAATTAATATAAGGTAGAGCAGAAGTATTGGAATCCCCCCAAGAATTAACCCGTATTCTTCAATGATGACCGCATAAATGAAATCAGAATAGGAGTGTGGAAGGAAATTCCTCTGCGTACTGTTCCCCGGGAACTTACCCAGGAATCCCCCACGGGCAATGGCTATTTTAGCCTGTTCTACCTGGTAATTTTCCGCGTCTGAATCAAGGTATGATTCAATCCTGTTTTGCCATGTACCTACCCTTCCCTCCTTATCCAAAAGCATAGAAATACCAACATAGGACCCAACCACTACCATCCCACCAAGAATCAGCAAAAGAATATGCTGAGTATTTATCCGTCCAATGTACATCAGAACAATACATGTGGTAAGGAGAATCAAAGCAGTCGAAAGGTCTTCAGGCATAATCAGGACACAAACGATGCCGGTTGGGATAATCAGTGGAAGAAAGGACTTGTAAAAATCTTTTATTTGGTCCTGCTTCTGTGATAACAGCCTGGCCAGGTACATGATTAGTGCCAGTTTGGCAAAATCAGAAGTCTGAAATGTAAGTCCGATAATAGGAACCTCCAGCCAGCGATTTGCTTCATTTATACTTTTTCCGAAGAAAAGCGTGATAACGAGCAGGGGTATGGCGATGACTACCATTAACTGGGATAAGCGGGAAAAATATTTGTAGGGGACCAGGTGGACCAGGTAGACAAGTAGAAAGCCAGCCGCAAGAAACATGGCATGACGGGCAACGAAATAGGTCTGACTGCTGCCGGGATTCCTGTAAACAAGTATCCCGGAGGTACTGGAGACCGCTAGCAGGGAGTACAGCGACAAAACAATGATCACTGCCCAGATGATACGGTCACCTCCAAAATATTTTCGTATTGCTAACACTTAGTTTTTAATCTCCTGTTATAATTTCCGGACTGCCTCTTTAAACTGCCAGCCCCTGTCTTCATAGTTTTCAAAAAGGTCAAAGCTGGCACAGGCCGGTGAAAGAAGGATGGTATCCCCTTTGCCCGCCAGATAATATGCCTTGTTTACTGCTTCTTCCATGCCCGAAGCATCAATTATATTTTCAACCCGTTTTCCAAAAGCCTTGTGAAGCTTTGAAGTGTCTTTCCCAAGACAGATAAGTGTGCCAACCTTATCCTCAACAAGGTCCTTGATCTCATCATAATTATTCCCCTTATCAATTCCTCCGGCAATCCAGACCACGGGCGTAGTCATACTTTCCAGGGCATACCAGGTGGAGTTCACATTGGTGGCTTTGCTGTCGTTAATAAACTGGATCCCATGAACTTTCAGAAACTTTTCAAGCCGGTGCTCCACTCCCTGGAAATCCATCAGACTTTCCCGAATAAGGTCTTTACGGATCTTCAGGACATTCCCGGTGATTCCTGCAACCATACTGTTATATCTGTTATGCTTCCCTGACAGGCCAAGTTCCATGGCAGGCATACTGAAAGGACTGTCTCCATAGTCCACCCGCAGGTTATCATCTTCATCAATATAGGCTACTTCATTATCCTTCTTTTTCATTGCAAAGGGCAATTCCTTGGCCTTATGAACAATTCTTTCAAGTTCCTTAACTGTTATCTCATCATCGGAACAGAAAACAAAAAACTCATCTTCTGTAAGATTCTGGGTTATCCTGAATTTTGAATCTACATAATCCTGCATATTCCCCGCATACCAGTCCAGATGGTCCGGAGTGATATTTAGCAGGATGGCAATGTCTGCCTTGAATTCAAACATCCCATCAAGCTGGAAACTACTAAGCTCCAACACGTAATACTCATATGTTTCCTCTGCTACCTGCAGGGCAAAACTCCTTCCAATATTACCAGCGATCCCAGCGTTCATGCCAGCCTTCTTTAACATATGATGTATCAAAGAGGATGTGGTAGTCTTCCCGTTGCTGCCGGTAATGCAGATTTTTTTAGCCATTGTATGCCTGCCTGCAAATTCGATCTCCGAAATTATCCGTATTTCATTTTTTCGAATTATTTGGATGATAGGGTTACGATCCGAAATGCCCGGACTTTTAACAACTTCATCTGCATCCAATATCAACCTTTCTGTATGCTTTTTCTCCTCCCAGGGTATATCATAATTGTACAACATCTCCTTGTACTTGTCTTTGATGTTGCCGTTGTCTGAAAGGAATACTTCATATCCCTGCTTTTTGGCGAGAATAGCGGAACCTGTTCCACTTTCACCTCCACCTAGAACTACAATTCTATTTGTCATAAGTCGTATGAGAATTAGGGTTTATAATTATCTGATTTTTAATGTTACTATGGTTATTACTGCCAGCATGATACCTATGATCCAGAAACGCGTTACAATCTTTGGTTCAGGATATCCTTTCTTCTGGTAATGATGGTGCAGGGGAGCCATGAGAAATATTCTCCTGCCTTCTCCACTTCGTTTCTTTGTATATTTAAACCAGCTTACCTGCATCAGTACCGAGAGGCTCTCCATCAGGAAGATCCCGCAGAGAATTGGGATGAGCAGTTCCTTACGGATAATTATGGCATAGACTGCAATAATCCCTCCTATTGCAAGACTGCCGGTATCACCCATAAATACCTGTGCCGGGTAAGAATTATACCAGAGAAAACCGATCATCGCCCCTATAAAAGCACTCATAAAAATCACCAGCTCGCCGGTATATGGGATGTACATGATGTTCAGGTAATCGGCAAACAGGATATTTCCTGATACGTATGCCAATACGCCAAGTGTCACACCTATAATGGCGGATGAACCTGTCGCAAGTCCATCCAATCCATCCGTCATATTTGCCCCGTTGGAAACTGCCGTTATAATGATGATCACTGCGATTACCAGAACGATCCACCCCCATTTCTGTGCTTTCTCCCCCATGAAACCGATCAGGTATGCATAGTCGAATTCATTATTTTTCACAAAGGGTATGGTTGTTTTGGTGGACTTAACATCTCGGGTTACGTAAGTGCTGGATGTTTCATCCTGATTCGCATCTTGCTTGATCTCCATCCTTGGCTCACCATTTTCCAGGAGGACCTTTTCCCTCACGATTACATCATCATTGAGGTAGAGGGTTAATCCCACTACGATCCCAAGGATTACCTGTCCCAGAATTTTAAACTTTCCCGTAAGGCCTTGCTTATTCTTTTTAAAAACTTTGATATAATCATCTGTAAATCCTACCAATCCAAGCCATACAGTAGTAAGAATCATCAAGCGTACATAGGTATTATCAAGATCCCCGAAAAGCAGGACAGGAATCAGAATGGAGGCGATGATTATTATGCCACCCATGGTAGGAGTACCTTTTTTTTGCATCTGTCCCTCTAATCCCAGGTCACGGATTGATTCTCCGATCTGTTTTCTCCTGAGCATACTAATGAGATTTTTACCAAACAACATGGATATGATCAGGGAGCTTATAACCGCAGATGCTGAGCGGAAGGAGATGTACTGAAACACTCCAGCTCCGGGGAAGCCCATACGATCTAAATATTCAAACAGGTAGATCAGCATAATGCATTAAGTTGTTGTTATCAAATCCCGGAGTACCTCCAGGTCATTAAAATGATATCTCTTCCCTGAAATTTCCTGGTAACTCTCATGTCCCTTTCCGGCAACCAGTATTATATCCCCTTTTGAGGCAAGCATTACGGCTGTTTTAATAGCTTCCCTCCTGTCAGGTATGCTTATCACAGATTTTTTCTTATCCTCAGGTATCCCATCCATTATCTGGCTTATAATATCCTCAGGCTTCTCATTGCGGGGATTATCCGAGGTAAGAATTAATTTCTGACTGAATTCTGCCGCTACCTGTCCCATTAAAGGACGCTTGCTGGCATCCCTGTTACCTCCAGCGCCAACGACTGTGATCACCTGGGTATTACCATTACGGATCTGGGCTATGGTTGCAAGAACATTTTTCAGGGCATCAGGCGTGTGAGCATAATCTACGATGGCCGTAATACCATCACCCAATTCCAGGGTTTCAAAACGGCCTGTAACCGGTTTTTGTCCACTCAGGATGGTAAGAACCTCCTCTTTATTCAGGCCACATAGAACGGCACATCCGTAGACAGCCAGAAGGTTAGAGGCATTGAATCCGCCGGCCAGCCTTGTCCACATCTCCCTGTCATCAATATGCAGATGCATACCATCCAGATGGCTTTCGAGAATTTTTCCCTTGAAATCAGCCGGACCGGTCAATCCGAAGCTGCTTTTGGAAGCCCTGCAGTTCTGTACCATGTACTGTGCATTCCTGTCATCCCGGTTCACCAGGGCAAATGCTTCGGGAGGGAGAGCATCGAAAAAGACTTTTTTCGCCTGAATATATTCCTTAAATGAATTATGATAATCGAGATGCTCATGGGTAATATTGGTAAATAGTCCGCCTGCAAATGTCAATCCTGCTATACGTTTCTGGTGTATGGCATGGGAGCTGACTTCCATAAAGCAATATGTACATCCTGCTTCAAGCATTTCCCCAAGCAGTTGATTGACCTGAAGTGGATCCGGTGTTGTATGGGTTGAGGGATATTCCTCTTCTCCTATCAGGTTCCTGACTGTTGATATCAGTCCGCATCCAAATCCGGCCTCTGAATAAAGACTGTGCAGCAGGGTGGCAATGCTTGTTTTCCCGTTGGTACCCGTTATTCCAACAAGGGTAAGCTTTTGAGATGGGTGATTATAAAACGATGAAGCGGCCATTCCAAGAACCTGGGCAGAATCCTCAACCCTGATATAGCTTACATCCTTTTCAATTGTCTTCGGGATATCCTCACAGATAACAGCCGAGGCTCCACCTTGAATGGCAAAATCAATGTACTCATGTCCATCCACCCGGGTTCCTCTGATGGCAAAAAAAGCTGATTCTTTAACTGCTTCTCTTGAGTCGAAACAAAGTGATTTCACAGGGGGATCCATGGTACCTTCCCTCTGAATAATCTTTACATTGTTTAATATGTCAGTCAATTGTTTCACGCTTTAACTGAAACTCATGGTTAATGTTATCTTCTCACCCTTTACCAGTCTGCTCCCCGGTGGAATGGATTGCTCCCTGACTTTTCCACGACCCCTGGTGATTACCTGTAAGCCTGCATTCTCCAGTAGATATACTGCATCCGACAGCCCCATCTCCTTCACATTAGGCACCAGATTATCATGTATGTTCAGAGGGTCTATATGAATATGTTCATCTGTTTTTTTTGTTATTACCCAATCCTCCGTGTCTTCTCCACTGTGCGGGATATTCAGTTCCCTGAGAACAACTTCAAGATCTTTCTTATACCCGCTTTTGGAGTAGGGGATAATATCGTGGGGGTTTGCCCTCCCCAGGGGTGGGATTACCTGGCTCTTTTCAGAAAATGTGGTTCCGGCCACCTTTTTGGGAGCTTCGTTCAGGCTTTTTTGTAAATCAATGCTGGTGGCATAAATCTTATTGGCGATCTCCCTGAAAACCGGTCCGGCGACAAGGTTCCCGTAATACACATCGGAGGTAGGTGAGTTAACAACCACAATACATGAGTATTTTGGATTTTCGGCAGGAAAATATCCTGCAAACGAGGCCTGGTAGCTTATTTTTGAATCTATTCTATACCCGTATTTCTCATTGGCTATCTGTGCAGTACCGGTTTTTCCGGCAATTTTGAAGTTTTCATTACTAAGATTAGTTGCAGTACCGTTCTCAACCACGCCTTCCAGCATGGCTTGCATTTTGTCAAGGGTTTGCCTTGAACAGATTGAGGGATCAATGATCTCTGTATTAAATTCCTTGATCGTCTTCCCATAGTATTGTATGCTTTCGACCATTCTGGGTTTAACCATCCGCCCATTATTGGCAACCGTGTTAAAAAGATTTAATACCTGCAGGGGGGTCATTTGGATTTCGTACCCATGTGACATCATTGGCAGTGATATACCGGACCAGTATTCATCACCGGGATACCTGATCAAGGGTTCTCCTTCCCCTCTGATCTCAATCCCGATTGGTTCATTAAGATGCATCCTGTACAGTCTTTCCACGAAAGCTTCTTCCTTGCCCTTGTAACTGTCGTAAATGATCTTGGCCATTCCAACATTGGAGGAAACCTCAAACACTCTGTCCACTGTAATTCTTCCATAGCCACCTTTTCTGGTATCCCTGATTACCTTATCATAATACCTTACCGATCCGGTTTCGGTATCAATGGTATCTCCCGCTTGTACGTGTCCGTCCTCAACGGCCGCCATAAGGGCGGCAAGTTTAAATGTTGATCCCGGTTCGGTACTTTCTGCAATAGCATAGTTATAGGATTCTGAATACTGGCCGTTTTCATTTACTGTCAGGTTTGCAATGGCCCTTATACAGCCGGTTTCAACCTCCATCAGCACAGCACAACCATGATGTGCCTTATGCCTGGTTAATTGTTTCAGAAGGGCATTTTCGGCTACATCCTGTATATCAACATCGATGGTTGTAACAACATCATAACCGTTTTTGGGGTCGACTTCATTGGCATCCTGAAGGGGTATCCAAAGATTCCCGGCCGTTTTCTGCATCAGCCTCACACCCTGCACCCCGGAGAGATAATGCTCATAAGCACCCTCTATCCCAACAATGTTTCCGCTTTCAGATTTGGTAAGAGATCCTATGGTCCTTGCAGCTAGCAACTGGTGGGGACGCACCCTCCGGTTACTCTGTATGTAAATCAGTCCCCCTTTATACTTTCCTTGCCTGAATATGGGAAACTGTTTCAGTTCCTGGAGCTGGGAATAGCTTACCTGCCGGCGTATCAGATGGTATCTTTTTCCATTTTCCCGGGCTTTGGTAAGATCCCGTTTCCATGCACCCTGCGACTTATCATGGAATAGTCTGGCGAGGCAAAGGCTCAGGGAATCAATACCTGATTGGAATACCCTCACGTCCATAGCAGAACTTTTCAGGTCCATTCGAATCTCATAATACGGAACAGAGGTAGCCAGCAAACGTTTACCCCCGGTGGCATATATGTCTCCTCTATTAGGTTCGATGGTTATGTATTTGAGCATCAACTCCTCTGATTTTTGTCTAAGCTCTTCGCCCTGTACTATCTGCAATTGAAGGATCCTTGCCACGATCAGCAAAGCCAGGAGGAAAAACCCCAGGTACAGACCGATCACCCGGCCTACTATGACTTTTTTAATCGTTTTCATTCTCCACTTTGCTTTTTGCTACTGTTATTTTTATTGGGGGTTCCACCGCCTCCTTCAGTCCAAGTCCCTGCTTCTCCACCAGCTTTGCCACCTCCGATTGCCTGCTGATGAATTCAAGTTCAGAAGCTGTTGAAATAGCCCTGGCCCTTAACTCCCTGAGCTCAGTCTGAAGTTTCATAGTTTCCCTGATCATCTTCTCAGCATGATACCGATTGCCGATATAGAGTATGATCAGAAAGGTTACGAAAAGGACAAATGGTAACTGTCTTACTACCCTGTCCCGCGTCAAAACAGAACCATCAAAGACATCCCATACGGATCCTTTCCTGATCTCTTTTTGTTCGATCTTCTGGTCAACAAACTCTATGTTACTTTTCTTCTCAGCCATTCCTTGAAATATTCCTTTCGGAGCCTTGCTCCTTATCCCTCTCAGGTCTTTTTTCAGCTATCCTGAGCTTGGCCGATCTGGCCCGCGGATTCTGCTCTATTTCCGCCTCACTTGCCTGGATCACATTCCTGTTCACAGGAAGAAAGGGGCTTTCCACATTCCCGTAAAAATCTTTTTTGACATCCCCACCCACATTTCCTGTTCTGAAAAAGTTCTTTACAATCCGGTCTTCCAGGGAATGGTATGTAATTACTGAGAATCTTGCACCCTCAGACATAAATCCTGTCACTCCCTCAAGCAGTTCTGACAGGGAATCCAGCTCTCCATTCACTTCAATACGAAGGGACTGGAACACCCTGGCCAGGTATTTTTGTCGAATTTTTTCAGGAATACATTCTGCAATTGCCTCCAGAAAATGTGTGGTGGTTTCAATCTTTTGTTTCCGACGGTAGGAATTAATTGCCGCTACCAGCTTACCTGTATTTTTTACCTCCCCGTATTTTCTGAAAATCTTTGCCAGCTCCCGCTCAGGATAAAGATTCAATACATCCGCAGCCGTTTTTCCGGACTCCGGATTCATTCTCATGTCTATGCTGGATTCATAACGAAAGGAGAAACCTCTCTCAGCCACATCAAAGTGATGTGATGATACCCCCAGATCTGCGAGGGCTCCGTCTATTGTTTTTAAGCCGTGGAAGCGCAAGAAATTTCTAACATATCTAAAATTGCCTCGTATAAAAAAGAGGCGTTTATCTTCTAAGATATTTTTCTTTGCATCAGGATCCTGATCGAAAGCAATAAGTTTCCCTTTGCCTAAACGTTCCAGGATTCCTTCTGAGTGACCGCCCCCTCCAAAAGTGAAATCTATATAGGTTCCACCCGGCTGAATGTTCATTCCATCCAGACTCTCTTCCAGCAAAACAGGACGATGATACATCTATTCGTTTTCCAGCTCATTTATTGCTCCACCAAGAATCTTTTCGGCCAGGGAGGCAAAATCGGGAACATCATCGCCCGCTTTACCATATTGATTTTCGGCCCAGATCTCGATCTTTCCGTATTGCCCGGCCAGAATCACCTCCTTGCCAATTCCTGCAAAATCTGTTAATCGCTTTGGAAGAAGGAATCGGTTATTGGAATCAAGAACCAATTCAGCAGTTCCCTGGTAGAACATTCTCAGGAAACGGCT
>JAUUZM010000227.1 GCA_030589965.1 Bacteroides sp. | reverse complement strand
GATCAGGTATTGTACTATTCCATGTCCGGCATCAATCAATATTTCCCATTCAATGGTAGTTGGAGTTGGACTGTTTCCGGATGATTTCAGAAGCGAGAAAGAAACATTTGCAAGTTGCTCCGGATCCACCGGATCATAGAAGGGATGATCACTCCCCAGGGGCACAGGCCAGGCATTTCCAACGCCGTTCACACGTACGAAATACTTACTCATCCCCTAAGAATCCTTTTAATTCATGGTACATTTTCTGCAAAGGCAATCCCATCACATTAAAATAAGATCCTTCGATCTTTTCGACTCCGATATACCCTATCCAATCCTGAATCCCATAGGCTCCTGCCTTATCAAAGGGTTTAAAATGATCAATATAGTAATTGATCTCAGCATCGCTGAGCTCTGCAAACCATACCAGGGAGGATGCACAGAATGACTGCCTTCTTTTCCCCTGGCGAAAAGACACACCCGTTAATACTTCATGCTTATTGCCGGATAGTTGTCTTAGCATTCGAAAGGCATCTTTGGGACCTGTGGGTTTATTGATCACCTCCTCTCCCATCAGAACAATGGTATCCGCGGTTATTAGAAGCTGGTCCTCACCCACTTCCTCCATAATATGTTTCCCTTTCAATTCAGCCAGGTAGACAGGAATTTCTTCCGCTGAAATTTCTTCAGGCCAGGTTTCTTCCAGTGAATTATTTACCAATACCCTGAATTTAAGTCCCATTTCCTCCATGAGGTATTTCCTGCGGGGTGATCCTGACCCCAGGATAATATCAAAATTTCTTAAGGTTTCAAATAGCATCCGGACTCAGGTAATGAATGCTTGAATAATAACGTAAAAAACTGCTGAGTAAAGGATACCCGTAAGCATGATAAGTTTAGTCAGGTTGCTGCAGAAATGATATTCCTTTTTCTCCCTTGCTGATATCAGTTTGAATATCAAATATATAAATGGAAGCACTAACATAAGACTGAACCATAAAAGGGAGAACAGGTCGATTTCTCCACCCGGTTTTCTAAAAAGATAGGTGGAGTAAACATAGACCAGAGCAAACACCATAAATGATACCAGAATAATAACTATGAGCTTTGTTGTTCGTATCCCCAGCACTATTGGAAGTGTATTCCTGCCGTAGGCTGCATCCCCTTCAAAATCCTCTACGTCCTTGATAATTTCACGGATGAGGGTTGAAAGAAAGGCGAAAAAGGAAAATCCACCAACCCAGGCAAGGATGATATCGAAATCCATACCCCGGGCGATCATGATTTCCCCATAGGCTTTATTGAGAAGTGGGACCTCAAAAACGACAACCACAAAGGGTACGACAGCAGTGAATATAGATACTATCAGGTTTCCGACCAGGAACTGCCGCTTATAGGTAGTAGAATAAAACCAGAGGAGGCCGGCTGCCATAATGTAAGCAATACCAAATCCCAGCATCCCAGCATCCCAGGATAAATATATACCGGTCAATATACCCAAAGTGTTCAGGAAAATATGCAGGATCATGGCCCATCGTCTGCTGATCTTCTTACCCACAATAACCGTAGAAGGACGATTGAGCAGATCGGTCTTCATGTCAAAATAATCATTTATGACATAACCGGCAGCAGTAATAGCAATGGATGAGAAAACAAGGAGAAAAAAGTGCAGATGATCCAGTTGTGGTTCAAATCCATTTACGGCAAGTATTGGAGCAATAATTAAAAACCTCATCATATACTGCGTTGCCGCAATAATGAGCAAATTCTGAAACCGTATTAGTTTTAAAAAGGCCATCATTACCAAGTAAAAGCATCTGCATCCATCCATTTACCCTGCAGTCTGAGTACCTGTTCAATCACATCCCGCACACATCCCTCTCCTCCGGGTTTGTCTGATATATATGTTGATATGGATTTTATTTCCTCAGCAGCATCAGACGGGCAGGTCGGAAACCCCACTTCCTTCATAACAGGGTAGTCGGGAAGGTCATCTCCCATGTACAGGATATTCTCAGCTCCGAATTCATTCTGGGCCAGGAAATCCTCGAGGTTTTCCATTTTGTTTCTGGATTTCATATATATATCCTTGACACCCAGGGTCCTGAAACGTTGCTCAACGGCCTGCGAATTGCCTCCGGTAATTATGCATATCGAATAGCCTTTCCGGATCGCGTACTGGATCGCATAACCATCCTTAATATTCATGGATCGCATCAGGTCATTGCCGGGATGCAGGTATATTTTCGCATTGGATAGAACTCCATCAACGTCAAATACAAATGCTTTTACCTTACTAAGTTCTTCTTTGAAATTACTCATGTAGCCTTGAAATGGTTTGTAATGCTGCCAGAAACAAAAGTATATAATTTTTGCAACTCGGGATGGTCTTTTAACAGATCTGCATGATCCTGCAGCACTTGTTCATCGTTTCTGGATGCCGGACCTGTCTGGGCCATGCCCGGATTAATTTCCATCACTTTGGAGGCGGTCTCCTGAATAAGAGGCTTAAGCAGATTGAAATCCATACCAGATCCGAGTAGTAACTCTTCAGCAAGTTGGTACATATGGTTTGAAAAGTTGTTTGCAATAATTCCAGCCAGGTGTAGTTTTTTTCTTTCTTCTGAATTAAACCTGTAAACCTGCTTGCTGATGCTCCCAGCCATATTTTCAAGTAGACTTAAGGTTTCAGGATCACTTCCCTCAATACAGAATGGAATTTTTCCGGTATCCAGTATACGTTCTTTGGTAAATGTCATAAGGGGATAAAGAACCCCGTATCTTCTGGCAATACCTGAAAAAATATCCATCGGCACACTTCCGGCAGTATGGACCATCATTACCTTCTTTTTTAACTCGATAAAACAGGGAAATTCCTTTATGGCCCTGTCCGGAATGCAAAATAAAAGCATTTCTGCTTCCTGGTCCAATGCCCCTGCATCGGTTGTCCATCCCACTCCCATCTTTTCTCCAAGCGCCCTGGCTGATGCCTCGCTGCGGCTGTAAACCTGAATTATGGGATAAGCGCCATTAAGGAGGGCAGGTCCGAGATGCCAGGCAAGTTTGCCGGCACCAATAAGAATTATTCCGGGAAGTTTCTGGGTTACCATGGTGAAACAGCTTTTAAGCTAAAATACAAGGATTTCCGCAAAACAAAAAGCCGTCCCAATCCCGTTATCAGGATCTGGCAGGATCAGAAACAATAACGGTTCTCGTCAATCATCTGGTCGGCTATCCTTCGGCGGGCTTCCTTAACATTAACACCTGCAACAGCTGTGAAATGTTCGATGCCCTTCTCAAGCAGCTCCCGGACTTCTCCGAGTGCAAATGAATAAGTGGCGTCTGCAACACTCTTGGCTATCTTTGATGCTACATCGAACACAAATACATCCAGGATATCCCTGTAAACCTTTATCTCATCCTCTCCCTTAAGGGATTCCAATTTCTTAACCCTCAGCATGGTAGATTCTGCTGCATACATTTGCATAACTGCATCGGAAATGCTGGATAGAATTTCTTGTTCCATAACAATAGTCCGGGTAAACTTATCTGAGGCGGCTTTTATAATCATAAGGATAAGCTTTTTGAAGTTAGCCATGTATTTGCCCTTTTCTTCATAATATTCCATATCTCCAGCCTTCTCCTCTTTGAGATTTTTGATCTCTTCAAAGACCTTCTCTGCCTCTTCATAGATCGGCAATACACCTTTGGCACCCTTTTTCAGTATGTTATCAAGAATAAGTAAGCGATTGATCTCATTGGTACCTTCAAATATTCTGTTGATCCTTGAATCACGGTATCCCCTGTCAACCGGCATCTCAGAAGAAAAACCCATTCCACCGTGAATTTGGACGGATTCGTCCACAACATAATCCAGCATTTCCGCTCCAAAAACCTTCAGGATGGCAGCTTCAAGTGCAAAATGATTAAATGCTTCCATGGTGTTGCGACCCTTGTCCTCTCCTTTGGCAACGTAATGACTGATGGCATCATCCAATTGTTTGCTTGCACGGTATGCTGCAGATTCATTGGCGAACGACAGGATGACTTGTTCTGCGAGCTTGTGCTTTATCGCCCCGAACTGGGAGATCAGGCAATTAAACTGCTTTCTTTCGTTGGCATACTGAACTGAATGGTCAATGGCTTTTTTAGCAGAACCAATGACATTCACCCCGAGTTTTACTCTTCCCATATGGAGAATATTCAATGCAATCCTGAATCCTTCTCCCCTCTTACCAAGGAGGTTCTCAACAGGAACTTTGCAGTCGTTGAAGAAGATCTGACGTGTGGATGATCCCTTGATACCCATCTTTTTTTCTTCCGGGTTGAAAGTGATGCCGGGGAATTCCCTTTCAATGATAAAAGCGCTTAGAACCCTGTCATTATCGATCTTTGCGAAAACGGTCATCACATCACAGAAACCTGCGTTAGTGATCCACATCTTTTGTCCATTGATGATATAATGTTTTCCATCTTCGGAGAGCACAGCTTTTGTAGTACCTGAATTAGCATCCGACCCGGCTCCTGGTTCGGTAAGGCAGTATGCTCCAACCCATTCTCCGCTGGCCAGTTTCGGGATGTATTTCTGCTGTTGTTCCTCATTCCCGTAATACAGGATGGGAAGTGTTCCAATACCCGTATGACATGACCAGGCAACGGCAAAGGAATACCCGGAACCCATGACCTCGCTGGCATACATGGATGTAACAAAGGATTGTCCGAATCCCTCCAGTTCCTCGGGGACCGAAATGGCCAGTAATCCAAGTTCACCGGCTTTCTTAAGCAGCTCCGGCATCAGTCCCTCCTGCTGGGCATCAATCTGATCGAGGACAGGAAAAACTTCTGTGTTAAGGAAATCACGGCAGGTCTGCCCGATCATCATCTGCTCTTCATCGATTTCTTCAGGGATAAAAACATCCGCCGGATCGGTCTCCCTGACAAGGAATTCACCACTGGCAATTAATTTTTGATCTTCCATGGTATTGGCTTTAGTAATATTTTATCATTTATATTCCGAGAGCCATGACAAGCAATTCAGCGATGTCATAATTTTTCACATTTTCCTCACGGTTTTTATATTTTAATCCATCGGTCATCATCACCATGCAATACGGACAAGCCGTTGCAATGATATCTGCACCCGTATCAAGAGCTTCTTCACACCGCTCGATAAACACTTCTTTCTCTCCTTTTTCAGCCTCCTTAAACATTTGTCCCCCTCCCGCACCACAGCAAAGGGCAAAACTTTTATTCCTTGGCATCTCATTTTTCGCTGCTGCCATTGAATCCAGTATCTGCCTTGGAGCACTGTATTCCTTATTGGCCCTGCCAAGATAGCATGGATCATGGAAGGTTATTGTCCTGCCTTCCAAAGCACCTGCCGGGATTTTAAGACTGCCGTCATCCAGGCGTTCCTTCAGGAACCGGGTATGATGAATTACTTCCTAGCTACCGCCCAGGTCGGGATATTCATTTTTAAAGGTCTTGTATGCATGTGGGTCGCAGGTAAGGATCTTTTTGACCTCCATGCTTTCAAAGATCTCAATATTCATGAGTGCCTGCATCTGGAAAAGCATTTCGTTACCTGCTCTTCGAGCCACATCCCCGCTGGAGGATTCATCTGTTCCCAGAACTGCATAGGAGGTTCCCAGGTATTCAAGAATCTTCACAAATGCACGGGAAACGTTTTTATAACGGTCATCGAAGGCTCCTGCACTTCCAACCCATAAAAGATACTCAGG
>JAUUZM010000026.1 GCA_030589965.1 Bacteroides sp. | reverse complement strand
ATAAAATAAACTGATTAATGAAAAAACAAACACCAGTTTCATCATTGATAGAACATTACTTCTTTTCATCTTTTTTAAAAATTGGGAATATTTAAATCAGCCAACTGCCGATTCACAGTATTCAGAGCCATTTGAAATATCCTAATACTGCTATTGAGCTTAGGTCTGTCGCCGTCTGTTGAAGCCTGCCTGAATTTGTTACTTCGCAAATTTATCTGCCAGTTCATTGATTACTTCGGGACTCAGAACGCTTCCCGAGTGAACAAGCAGGCGATACTTGAATGTCACTGACTGGTTTGGGGCGAGTTTATAGTCCAGAACCGTTTTACCCTTGGTGAAAACTGATTGCCCGAGTGGATTCGCAGCAAACAGGCCATAGTCGCGGGCATGCCAGAAAGTTGGATATCCAACGTTTTCCGGGTGGTCAATGACCACAAGTGCGACGGGTTCATCTTCTATGGTGCTGTAAAGGTTCATCCAGCGGGCGCGGGTTCCCCATACTTCCTTGCCTTCAATTCCTTCGCTGCTCAGATAATTCCCTTTGACACCTGTATTATCAAGTACCTTCGTCTCGGTAGGATTGCCATGTGCATCCGTAAAAACAGCAGCTTTCGTGCCGGGAAGTTCCATTGCCCTTGTAACGCGGAGGCCATACATTCCCTCCTTGTTGTCCTTAAAGGATACTTCTTTATCCTGGGCTGTCAGGGTTGATATCCTGTCAAGTACAATTGTATTTCCTACCGTGCTGACAATGAACTTTGTGTTTTCTACCAGCAATACAGTTCCATCCGGAGCTTTCCACTCGCTCACTGTCTCAAGTACACCGCTTTTTTTCCCGGACTTGGCAGTGCTAACTTCCTTATGATAAATGCTCCCGTATTTATGTGCATCTGCTTTGGATCTTGCTGTGGAATTATTCCAAAAATCCAGTCCATTGACATCACCATAATTCATCCAGTGTCCGACATGATGGGGATGGTCTACCCTCTCACCAGGAATTGATTCCAGCGGGAATCCTCTGGATAATACTTTCCCGCTAAGGGTATTAATGGGCCATAAAACAGGCTTGGCAATATCCTCAGGATAAATATAAGAGGTAAACAATTCTCCGTCAATCCTGATTTCTACTTTATTCTCAGCAGGGATTTCGACCAGGCTGAATTTAGATTTTTTGGAACCACTATTGCCACTGGCGGCAATCATACCGATAAAAAACATCTGCATGATAATTGTTGTGAAAAGAGTAACTGATTTTTTCATGATAATTAGATATAAGTATTTAACGTTAAAAAATATTTTCAGTAGAGGGGCCGATTCTTTAGGTTCAATTAGATTTAATTTGGGACATTAGATATATTAAATTTATTAAAACAATATGATTCAACAGCTATGCATTTTGCAAAGAGGAAGAATGCACCTCTCTTTTGGTACGAGAGTAATACCCATGAAAATCACCCCCCGACCATTTGGTACAATTGTATATGTACATGGGACGTTATTATACGGTAATACCCGACCGGACATGACCCTGAATACTCTAAAGGGGTACAGTAAAAAAGGATAATTGAGTAATAAATACTGAAATTCTTTGCCAATTAGCAGGGCATAAACTCTCCTCGATAACTTTTATCGTTATTAAAATAATCGTGAAGTAAGAGAGAGAATCTGTAAAGAAACTGGAATACTGAAAGAAATTATTTTACCGGCAGATACCAGTTATTCATATCCATAAGGCGGTTTCTCACCTCATCATGTTCACTGCCTGGGGGGAACTTTGCTGCAACTCTATCAGCAAGATAGGAAGCATCGCCCCTTGCACGGGCAACACGCATAAGATCAAACCAACGTTTACCCTCAAATGCAAGTTCCATTACCCTTTCTTCCATAATTATATCCTCAAGTAATTCCTTTGTACCTGGCATTTCACGGGCTTCCAGATATACTCTGCCACGAATACCCATGGTTCTTGTCCAGTAGGGAATCGTTTTTAAGCCATCGTTTACGATTGCCAGAGCATCGTCGTATTGACCTTTCCTGTTCAGGGCTTCTGCCAGTAGGAGGTGAATATCAGCTGCCCTGTAAATAATCACGGCGGCACTTAGTTCCGAATTTTGATTAAGACTATACTTGTTTATTGCGTAGACTCCTTCATCTATTGTATCATATGACACCCCTGGACCTCTGAAAAGATCTCGGGGCTCACCCCTTTTGTCTACCTGGTTTTCAAAGAGATCAATAATTACCTGAGTAGGTTTAATAGTATAATCGAGATGGTAGGATGTCATAATCTCAATGTTATTATCCTGTTGGTCATCACGGGAGTATGGTACCGCTGTCATAACCTCGAAATCCTTGTCCTGGGAGTTGACGAATATTTCCCTCCATGTTTCATCCTTAAATTTGGTATCTACCTTAAAATAGCCAGATCCATATACAGCGCAGGCCTTTGTTAAATAATATGCAGCTGTATCATAATTCTGTTTCTCGAGCTGTATTTCACCCATTAAGGCATGCTTATTAATTATGTTTGTTCCTCTTGGTACACCCAGGAACTCATTTGCCAATACCGTAGAATCAAGATGATTTACCAGCGTATCGAATATCGCCTCACGGCTGAGGTATATAGGACCCTGGCCTTCCGGTAATGAAGGTAAATTATCCGGAATATAAGCCACCTGACCATAAAGTCTTGCCAATGTAAAATAAGCCCAGGACCTCAGTCCAATTAAGTCTCCTACAAAAATAGGGTAGACTATTTCGGTGAAATCAGGATCATTTATTTTACTCGTATCAATATTTGCAAGAACTTCATTTACATTAACAATAACCCTGTAAAGCCCTGAGGCGTCAAGGTAAGGATTAGAGGGGCTGAACTCATGTTTATTTAAACCCCGCAGATACATATCGGAGTTTTCAGTTACATCAACTAAATCTCCAAGAAGTCCATTTAATACGACCAGTTCATTTGCCGCATCCTGCAAAACTGCGAATGCCCCAAGGATTGAAATTTCAACTTCAATTTGTGTCTTGTAATGACTTTCCGGAGTGATCTTATCACCAGGAATTTCATTGAAAAAATCCTCATTGCATGAGAAACTGACGGCAATGAGTATTGCTAAAGCAGCAATAGACAGGAAACGAAAAGGATTTGCAAGTTTTATCATTTGAATAGTATTCTTTTATAAACCTAATTTTACTCCGACAATAAAGGTCCTGGGTTGGGGAACTTTTCCATAATCCACTCCCATGTACTCAGGATTATTGTTAAACATGAATTCCGGATCATAACCGGTATAATTTGTTAATGTAAATAGATTCGTCGCAGTAACATAAACCTGAAGGTTCTTGTATACTATGGTGGATTTTGCGAAGGTGTATCCCAGACTGAAATTCTTAAGTCTTACATAGGAACCATCTTCTATCCAGCGGTCAGAAAATGCCGCATTACCGTAACTGTCTCCAACGTTATTCCTGGGCATATCTGAACTGCTTCCATCACCGGTCCATCTATTTGTGACTTCGGAACGCTGATTATACAAATCATCCATTGACTCTCCCCGCATTCTCAAATGATTGTAAAGGTCGTTGCCCATGTTAAATGTAAAGTTCAGGTCCAGAGTAAAATTCTTGTAATAAAGAGAATTGAAAAATCCACCGAACAACGTAGGACTTGGATCTCCAATAATGGTCTTATCATTGTCATCGATAATATTATTACCATCTCTGTCCACATACTTTATATCCCCTGCCGCGTTTGGCATTCCATTAGGTCCGGTAACCTGTCCGACTTCGGAAGCAGAAAATACCCCGTTTGTTTCTAAACCGTAGAAAGAGAACATGGGACTACCAACTTTGGTAATCAATTCTGCACCTTCAATGGAACTGAGGAAATAATCTTTGTCATCACTGCTAATAAAGTCAAGCTTTGAAATGTTATTCATCTGGCTGGTCACGCTCAAACCTGTATTCCAGAGGACTTTCCCTATGGGGATACGGCCATCAACTTTTACTTCGATTCCAGAAGATTCCATGGTCCCGCCATTGTCATAATAATCATTATATCCAAAGGCCTGGTCAAGTGTCTGAAGAATGATCAGATTATTAACACTTGACATATAGTAATCAATATGCAATCCAAGTTTTTGTTTCATACCAATAAAGTCAATCCCAACCCCCATCATGGAACGCTTTTCCAGTTCCAGGTTCTCATTTGGTATAGCTTCCCTTGTCAGGACTCCTGTCTCCTCCAAACGCCTGGCTACATAATACATCCTGGAATAGTCATACACAGTAGAATAGGTATTACCCGTTAATCCGTAAGAACCTCTTATTTTTAATTCATCGATCCAGGATACGGAATTTAAGAAGTCCTCAGAAGAAATCTTCCACGCCCCGGATACTGATGGATACATATTATACCTGTTTTTTTCATTTAATGCGGAGCTAGCATCATAAGCAAATCCCCCATTAATGTAATATTTATCCAGATAACTGTAACCTACATTTGCAGAATAAGAAACCCATGTCAAAGCCCGGTTTGCTCCTGTACTGGTGCGTAAAAACTGATCCTTGGCGCCCTGTCCCAGACTTGTAAAATCATCTGTCGGGGAATTCAGGTCTGTCCCCATATCATACTCATAATCATTTTTCATATACCACCACCCAATATTGGCAGAAACGCTGTGAACTCCCCCAAATGTATTAGTATAGGATAACCTGGTATTATTCTGGAAAGATTGAAATTGTGTGATCATAACCCTTACTGAGTTCAACGCTGAATCAATCTTTTCAATGCCGTAATCCGGGATAAAAATATTATCCCGTGAATTATGATAACCCATTCCAAAAGTGGTTGCGAGATTCAGATTTTTCGTAAAATCATACTGGGCTTTCGCAGAGGCTAAAAAATGGAAATTTGTATTCTCACCTTTGACACCGCCAACAATTGCAGCGGGATTACTCAAACCAAAAGTCCCCACATCATCAAGTGCATTCAATTGTTCCCCCGATCCGGTACTATGTGCATTTGGATGCATAATCGGAGGCTTAAGATGAGAAGTCATAACGGGATTCGTTGCCTGGTTATAGCCCTGCTCCTGCACCTGAGTGTTCGCCAAACCCAGTTTTGCATTTGGTGTTATGGAAAACTTATTTGTTATATTAATGATTCCGTTCAGGCGCAAATTATACCTGGAATACCCGCTATTATCAACAATCCCTTTGTGACTCAAATATCCGGTAGAGATGTTATACGTGGCTATATCATCTCCCCCTTTCAGGAAGAAATGATATTTCTGAAGAACTCCGACATTATATATTTCATCCTGCCAGTCTGTATTATTATTATACCTGTAGTATTCCTCAGCATCCGTTCCTCCATTCAGCCATGGGTACAAAGCATCAATATCATTCTGGTCCAATCCCTGCCCGGTTAGTTGAGAGTTAAACAAACCTTTGAATTGATCAGGTTTGAGGAGATCCAATTTTGAGGGAAGCATGGCCACCCCACCCTGTACATTGAATTTTATCTCAGTACTTGTCTCCTTCTTTTGTTCGGTGGTGATATATATTACTCCATTGGAACCTTTTCCTCCCAGAAACGACTGGGCATCCTTCATAACGGTTACACCCTCAATATCCACAATATCAAGCACATCCATGGGATTTGAATAAAACCCATCAATGGCGCTGTTGCTTCCATAATTGGTTTCATGTATCATCCCGTCAATAATCATCAATGGCTCATTTCTCCCAAATATTGAAGAATAACTCCTTATGTTAGTCCAGCTTTTATGCCCGGGCATACCTGATTGTCCAATTACATTCAGTCCAGCTATATTCCCCTGCATATCCTGGTCAAATGAAGTAGCAGAAGACATTTCCAGATCATTCGGAGTAAGGTAATCTACCGAATTGGTTAAATCTGTGGGTTGCACCTCCTCGAAAGGTAGTACAACAAAGTCATCCATTGATTTAAATTGAGTGCTCACTAATGTAATATCAAGCGAGGAACGTCCATATGGATAAACCTGTCTGGTTCTATACCCTGGAAATTGAACAACCAACTTAGCCTTCTCACTAACAGCTTCCAGCTCATAATGACCGTTCTCGTCAGTAACTGCCCAGGTTCCTTCTCCTCCGGAAATATTATCTGTGACTGTTATTAACACCTGTTCCAAAGGCTGATTGGTAGCCTGATCATATACAGTACCGCTTATGGATGATTCCTGTGCCTGTATATTCAGACTGTATAAGGTACTTAAAATACCCAGCAGGATGATCAGGAATTTACCCCGTAATTTTTTTTGTATCATTTGCATCTGAAGGAAATGTTGACAATAATATATTAGGACTATTTGTAATTAAAGAATTGGATCGAATATGAAACGATCAAGATAAAGAATACCCGGAACGAGAGTGACAAATTTAAACTTATGCTCCCGGGTTTCTGCCCAATCAACTTCGGCAATCGGAATGGTCATATAACTTTTACTATCAGCCCTGGTTTCAACGATTAGATCTGTTTTTACATCATCAATGTAACAAATCATGTTGGCCCGGTTTTCTCCTACTTTAAAATAAGCAGAAATGGCATATTTTCCCTTTGGCATCTTTGGCATGGTAATTTCAAGCCACCAGAATCCCTGGCTCATGCTAATACAATCATTCTGTAAGTAATTCTGACCTGACTTATAGTAATATTGCATGTAGTCTCCCTGCCATTTAATCTTGGCAAAATAATCCCCATCCATAAAATTCTTAATATAATTCAAGTAGCAGTCTTCCGCCTTCAGGTCCGGGAAATGGGTTGTTTGCAAAACAATTTGCTGGGGAAATGGGATTTCAGCAGGCATCAGGTCATTAATGGCATGGATCACACCATTCTTAGAAGAAACATTGGCACTGAGAGGAATAAAACTGATAAATGTTGAATCAGTTGGATCGTAGTTGATTTTATAGGCAGTGTCAACAGTAATATTTACCTGATTTTCCCTGGAAATTACTGGATAAACCCCTGTTGCCATGGCTGACAGGTAATAAATACCTTCAAGGCAATGGTACTCCATGTATTTAAAAAATCCGTTTTCAGGGTTATTTATGGGACCTAATGCATCATCATACTTCGCTATAAGATCATCGACCGTGTTAATGGAGCTGGCGGCATATACATCATTTGATACAGCTAAGAGGGTATACCATACACGCACTTCTGTCCTTCCGTAGGGAGCAGTTACAAGGCTTAGAATTTTACTCAGTCCGGTTCTTCTTAATCCTTCTGTAAAAATAGAATACTCCGGGTCCGTCTCCAGAATCTGGAATACAGTGTTCACAACCGGATCAATTACCTGGTCCAGAACATGGATGTACCCATTGGCATTCAGTATGTCTCTCTTAATGATAGTTGCTCTTTTTGCAATTACAATATCAGATCCATCAAACTCAGTTGCAATAAAGTCACCCAGGGCATTCGTATCAGGCAGAGCGCCAAGACCTATGCTTTGAGTAGGGATCAGATATGCGAATAAGTGTGTCCTCACCAGTTTCTCCATTTCTTCCAAAGAAATAGCATCTACCCCGGAATACCCTTTTTCAGTATAATAACTTTGCATGGCTTCGTTGGTAGGGAGAAAAAGTGTGTAAGGTCCCCTGGCTTTGAGCAGGTGAACAAATTCAGTACGAAGGATCATTTCATTGAATTCAGAAAAATTGTCTGAATTCAATTCAATATACTCAGCAATTTGAAGACTGATATCATCCGGTTCCCATATCTGTGCATCCTCGTGAATACAATTAGTCATAGTAATTAACATAACTCCAAGCAATAATATCCCCTTCTTGTAGCTTATCAAGTTTTTTAAATTTTTCATGATTTCTAGATTTTGCATTAATAATCTGAAATGTAAAAGTTTACCGTTATATCCTTTTACTACTTGTCGTAATAAGAATTTTGAATAAGGTTGGGGTTATAAAGTAAATCTCTCTCCATTATTGGCAAGTAATACCCCATAGTATCAAGCACCCTTGCCCTCAATGAAGGAAGTTCAAGTATATCAGCACCTTCAAGTAATATATCCATGATAATTTGTTTATTCGCAAACTGATCTTTTTTGGCGAACCTTATTAAGTCGAACCACCTTTTCCCTTCTCCGGCAAATTCCCTCGCCCTTTCTTCAAGAAGAACGTCGCGGAAATCAGTAAGATTTGAAGGAGTTGGTATTGAAACAAGGGCGGCTCTCTGAATGACTTCATTTATCAATGCAGTCCCCTCATTTAATGCTCCGAGTTCACCCAATGCTTCAGCTTTCATCAAAAGTATATCTGCATACCTGTAATAGATGAAATTAGCATCTCTTTCGTTTGAGGTGCGAGGTATTCCTTCCCTGGACGAAATTGCATAATTGGAACCCTTATATTTCCAGATAAAGCCGTTCGCACCACAAAGTCTTGTGTCAATCAACTGGAATATTTCTCCTGCATAGGGACTGGCTCTTAACATGTTCAGTAAATTCTTGTACAAGGGATTTTCCTGACGATCGAAACGGTCATTGAATTGAATCTCGAAAATGCTCTCCCCGGAATTTCCAGGATAATACAATTCATACCAGAGCCATGTTTCACTTGACTGTAATGTGTAAATCCCGGCATTAATAATCTTATCACAGTATTCAAGGCTCTCCTGGTACTTCTCAGTCCACAAATACATATCAGCAATCAGGGCCTGTATGGAATATTTATTTGCATGTCCCCTGAATAGTTCAGGATAGTTATAATTTTGATTTTTGAATGCCAATCCCTCGGCGACCTTAAGATCCTTTATCACAGCTTCAATAACTTCATATTCTGTTTTTTTCGCAAGATATATCTGCACGGTATCAGAACTGGTTGCCTGGGATACGAGTGGTACATCCTTCCATGTGCGTACCAGATAAAAATAACATAAAGACCTGATAAACATTGCCTCAGCCTTATAAGCGTTCAATGTCTCGGTGGTGAAGGTCTTATCTTTATCAAGTACCGTTGGTGCAAATTGCAGAATTGTGTTAGCAAGGTTTATGGTCTCATAATATATATCCCATTTTACCTCACTGTTTGTAGAGGTAATATCGTTGTTTGCTATGCGTTTAAAACCAGTCCAGTCCCCACTCAAATACTGAAAATTGAACATATCACCACGAATTTCCCCATAGAGAAAGGAACTCAATGCATTGCCTCTGAAGCTGTCATACATGGCGGCCACTACAGATTCTACATCTTCTTTGCTATTCCAGAATTCTTCCCTGACCAGGGCATTCTCCGGTTCCAGGGTCAGCCAGTCATTACAAGCACTCGAACTAAAAAGTGCCAGTATTAATAATACTATTCGGAAATTAATCTTTGTCTTTTGCATGGATATCATCTTTAAAATCAGAAGGATATATTTATTCCAAGTGTCAGCCTTTTGGACGGAGGTGTTCGGCTATCATCCTTTGGCAATTGATCCGGTTTTGAAGGTACTCCTACATCAGGATCCTGGCCTGAGTAGTTTGTCAAAGTAATCAGATTATATGCCGTCATATACAGTCTCATGTCTTTCAAACGTATTTTCTGTAAAAACTCATTGTTAAACCGATAACTAAGGGACAAGGTTTTCAGGCGTATAAAAGATCCGTCTTCCACAAAACGGTCTGATCCCATCCAGTTATAACCTTCATTATACAGGGCTCGTGGCATGTCCGTCACATCTCCCGGTCTTCTCCAACGCCAGTTTGTTGCCCGGCTCTGGTTATCATAATTATACATTTTCTCAGTATTCATCCGGGTCTGGTTAATCACTTTTTGTCCAAATTTATAGTGAATAAACATATTAAAGGTTAATCCCTTATATGCTACCCTTCCTCCTAATCCCCCAAGATACTTGGGATTCAGGTCACCCAGGTATACAAGATCCAGTTCATTGATTATACCATCATAATTTACATCCCTATATGTTGCATCGCCGGCTTCAAATAAATAACCTGTTCCATGCATCATAAACAATGGAATACCGGTAATACTATTCAGGGGATTGCCATTGGCATCCTTGGTGATTACATCTTTTTCCTCACTGTATACTCCCAGGTACTCATAACCAAAAAATCCTCCAAGAGCATTACCCGGCTCAATACTGATTTTATAATTTCCATTATCAAGCATATTACCATATTCCAGAGAGTAGTTCTCAGGAAGAGATAATACTACATTATCGTTTCTGGATATATTAAAGTTTATGCTTGCAGTCCAGTTGCTGGTCTGAACAAATTTCAAATCCATCATAAATTCCCAGCCCTTGTTCAGCATTTCTCCTTCATTTCTTGCAACACCATCATAACCGGAATGAGTAGGAATTCCTGAGTTCTGGATGTAGAGGTCATGGGTAACTTTATTGTAATAATCAAACTCGATATTCAGGCGATTCTTGAAGGCGAAGAGGGAAAGACCTGGATTGATCTGCTCAATGGTTTCCCATCTCAGACTGCTAAGTTCAATTCCTGAAGGTCTGACACCTGGAGTCTCAAGGTATGCATAGCCTGAATTTGCACTGTATCTGTTATAATAAAGGTAATTCTTATTTGGTGAATTACCCCCAAGTCCCCAACTAAGCCTGAATTTCAGATCATTTAGAAATTCCGCCCTCGCCATCCATGGCTCGCTGGACAAACGCCAGGCAGCAGTAAGTGTTGGGAAATATCCCCATCGGCTATCCTTGCTGAACCTTGAATTACCTTCCATCCGGACACCTGCTGACATGATATATCTGTCTTTTAAAACATAGTGTGCATTGACATAGGCCCCGGCTGAACGAAATTCAGAAAGACCGGAACCCAGGCCACTAATATTCACATCGCCCGTAACATCCCTAAGCTGTGAAGAAGCAGCTTTACTTGTTTCAACCGTATATGATTTCGTAGCAGATTGTTCGATATCTACCTGCGCATGTAAAGTCATCTTATGGGCAAATCCCAGATCCGGTTTATAGACTAACCTGTTCTGGGTATAGATCTGAGTCTTATTACTGTAATCCTTACTTGCCGAATTGGTAATATCATCACTGTAGTTGTAACCAACTGCTTCGAATGGTAGATACATGTTTATTTTCTCATTAAATATATCCAGGGAAACTGTACCATCATACACAAGGTTATCAATAATTCTCCAGTTCAGTCCAAATGAAGCCCTGTAATTGTACTTATATTCTTTTCTTCTACTATGCTCGCCGAAAGCTACGGGATTATAAATATCATCTGCATCCCCCTGTATGGTTGTGGCAGGAATAAAGTATTTATCCGTTGCATTCCCGGCAGTGTCACGTTCATAAACTGACATATTTGGCATTTTTTTATATGCTGTTGAGCGGATCTTTTTCTTATTCAATTCATAAGAAGCATCCCTGTCATATCCGGTAAAAAAGATATCCGAACGGAACCTTAATTTTCTGGACAAATCATAATCAACTGAAGTGCGAAGATTTATCTTTTTAAGTCCGGTTCCAACAGTAGTACCATTTTCATTCTGGTATCCCAGGGCAATATTATACCTTGATTTATCACCACCACCAGAAACGGAGAAATTATGCTGGTGAGAATAGGCTACCTGGGTTATCAGTCCAACCCAATCTGTGTTTTGGGCATATTCATCATATAGTTCATAATCAGGATCAAATTGAAGGGAGGGATGGTAATTGTCCTCGGCATCGACATTAAACTGTGCCGACTTAATGAGGCGAGTATAGTCAACACCGTCAAGCATAGGTATTGAATTTGGTTCCTGGGATCTTGACAACTTATATGTGTATTCAAACACAGGAGGTGATTTGATACCCCGTTTAGTTTTGATCATAAGTACACCATTGGCTGCCCTGGAGCCCCATATGGCAGTGGAAGCAGCATCTTTTAGCACCTCTATGGATTCAATGTCTTCCGGAGCCACATCAATCAGGCTACCAAATTGTTCGATATCCGCACTGGCAAAATCGAAATCATCATCAATAGTAGTATTATAAGGTATCCCATTAATTACAATTAAAGGATCATTCCTTGCATTCAGTGTGGCTGTTCCACGAATACGAATATTCAAACCGGCTCCGGGGTCGCCTGAAACAGCAGTGATATCCACATTGGTAAGTCTACCCTGAAGCATTTCCTCTACGGTAGGTGTAAATACTTCCTGCAGTTCATTCATCTCTATTCTGGAAACCGCAGTAGCTCTGTCCCGAATAGCAACAATCCCGTCATTCCCAAGTTTTTCTCCTACAACAACAACTTCGTCGAGTTGAGTACTTGTACTTGTAAGCTTTACGTTCAGCCTTGTCTGCCCCGCAAGTTCTATGGTTTGTTTTTCATACCCGATATAAACAAACATCACGGTAGCATTGGCTGAGCTGACCTCAAGTGTAAAATTGCCGTTAAAGTCTGAGATGGTACCTGAAGTGTACCGCCCGTTGGCATCTACTTCAACAACGTTACAACCGATCAGCATTTCACCCGTTAGGTCATCTGTAACCTGACCACTGAAAATGGCTTTACCGCTTTGACTCTGGCCCTTCTCACTAAATGAAAGAAGCAAAAAAGACAGACAAATCAGAAGGATACTTTTATTCATTGTCGCTGGTTTTATAGTGATAATTAGGTAATATCAATAATTAATAAATAAGAACCTGTCCAATATGGTGGCAAGTCCCACGTTTGACTAAAGAATTAGCAGTGCTATGTGGAACACTAACTGTTTGTAATGAGTGATCTGTCACTTTTAAATCACCGGCTGCATTTTGAATAAGGAGTGGTGAATATATCGGATTGTTAACCAGGTCAAAGCCTTCAAACCTTGCAGTCACAGAAGATCCTGAGAAAGCTCCGTCATCGAAGACAGCTTGCTCAATCAGAAAATGATATTTTAAAAAGTCCTGTAATTCAGCCTGATCTACTGGAATCAGACTATCTACCGCAGCCGCAAGAATTGCATTATTGTTGGGTATAAATCCGGTGACCTGTTCAGCACCTGCTAAGAAGGTTATTTCCGGAATATTCTCCAGTGTTATCGGATCTATTGTAAATTTGAGCAATCCAGCCGAATCAAGCAAAGCAAAGAATTCAGAAAGTTCAGGATCCTTGGATATATATATGCCTGCATCGTACTGTGGTGGTTTTACAACATTGTCGATATGGTATAGTATTCCATTAAACTCGCTGTCCTCAGTATCTGTAATGTTAGACACATCACCTACTTCATTATTCCCTCCAGCTACCATTACATTATTCTTGTAATAGATATGGTCTCCTGACTCAAGCTTCTGAAATCCTTCCCCTGAATAATCTCTCTCATCCTGATATATAATATGTCCCTGGACAAAATCAGTAATTTCATTGTTTGTCATTCGGATCCATACCCCATCCGCTTGCCTCCACTGCAATTCACTGTTCAGGTCATCATACCTTATCCCATATGCTTCGAGATTTTCATTGTAGGGAGCTATTATGGTAGCCCGGATATCGGGTTTAGAAATCGATGGAATCAATCCCGATTCAAACATTAACCATAAAAAGGTGGAAAAATCGCTGTTAAAGAACAGGGGCCTGGTCACAGCCTGGAACGCAAGTGGCTCCATAACATAATCGATTCCGAAAAAAGCTGAATTACTAAGTACTTTCTTTTCAACAATCCCATCATAAGGATCTATGGTAACCTCATCGCCAAAGGCATCAAATATTGGGAATGACATTTTAGAGGGAAGTAAAAAGTTCGGAAATACATGTGATTCTAAGAGATAGATCAAAGTTACTTCCGGTACAGAATCCAGACTTGGATAAAAGCTAAGAATATTCTCATCCAGGTATTTCTGCATGACCTCGCTTGTCGGAACGAAAATAGTCCATAAATCTCTTCTTGAATATGTTCCGTCATCTGTAGGCCCATGTTCCGGGGTTATGTCAGTTACTCCCCTGTAGGTTTTGCTAAATAGGCGGTTAAAGTCCTCATCAAATCCCGCCGCGCGATACTCAGCAAAACGTTGGTATGTATCGTACCAGACTCCATACGTATCTTCATTCGCAATTAAAAATTCTTCAATGCTGGGAATATAGGGTACTGCTCTGTCAAGATAATAGATAAAACCATTCGAGCACCTGACTTCCGAGCGGAAGATGTTTGCATTATACCATTGAAGACCTGACCATTCCGTCTCCGGGAAGAAATAAGTGTAATCAGAACCATCCGTTGCCCCGGCATAATCTCTGAAAAATTCAGTAGAGAATAAGGGAACATACTTTCTTTCATCGTCAAGCGTAACAGTCATACCCTTAATCGGAGGAAAATATCTGACTGTTTCAGTAATTCTATTTGAATTAGATCTGGTTCTTGTTCTGAATGTAAGAGCTCCAAGTTCGCTACCTTCTTTTTGCCATACACCAAAATGATGTCCGTATATTATCTGATGCCTTGCTCTTGGGGATTCCAGGATATTAAGTTCAACATAATTCTCTGCAGTCTGTTCTGATACATCTTCTACTGAGCCTATCCCGTTTTCTTCAAAGAACTTCTCATAAGCCTCATCATTAGCAACAAAGACAGAATACAGACCCTTTTCAAGGGATTCTACATAATCTGCCTTTTCCAGCAGCCTGTAGTAAATATCAAAAGTTGCGCCTGTTGAATCAGTCTCCAGTGTCTCGAGGATGGAACCTCCAAGCCAGGGCGGATCCTTGTACCTTTCTTCACCTTTCTTTTCACAAGCACTGATCAGGTATGTCATAGCAATTAAGATTGCTACTGTAGCTAAACTGTTAAGCTTATTTTTCATTTTGTATAAAAATGTTTTCATTAATGAGGTCCGGAACAAATTTACAATTTTTAAGACTCCAAATATAATAGTCCTTTCAACAGTTTTGCAAAAGAAAAGACCAAATAGTGCAAAAAAAATCACTTTTAGTTAAATTATTCCTTCGGGGTAAGTATACATATGTTCCATACCTATATGCTGATCAATATCCCATTTTACCCAATTCGTCTTGCATATATCTGTGTATTAATTCGTTACGCGATAATGATTCAGAAATATCTTTTTTTTGCAGGGTATAATTTTGTACCATAATAATTACGAATTATTGGAGTTCTGGAATGAGCAAAAAAAGGAATTTATAATCAATCTAAACAAATACTCGTAACTGGAACTAGTATTTAATAATCCGGGTGGATTGAATAAGATTTTTTGAATGAAGCTTTATAATATACATCCCTTTAAGGCTGGCATCAGCTTCCCATGATATCTTATAATTTCCTGGCCTCATATATGCATCTACCAGCCGATCAATTACTCTGCCGTAAATGTCATAGACAATCAGAGATGCATGTCCTTCCTCCCGGATTAGAAAATCAATTTCTGCAGTCTTCCCAAAGGGATTGGGATAGGCATTCAGAACATGTGACATATCCTTAGCACCCGTGGTAGATGGTATGCATCCTTCGTCAGATTCACCAGGAGAACCATGAGGCGCACAGGAATATGTATAATACTCCGGCTCGGAAGGATTCCCTGTTGGATTGGTAAGCGTTGAAACGATGGTGTATCCCTTCCCGTCCGTCACCACTGGCCAGGGCGGATCCGCCTGGTAGGTAAATGACAAAAGTGTATCGCTTTCGATATCTGTAATGGATATGGTTTCCCCCTGGCTGTTCAAATGCTTGGTATACTCTCCATCAGGAACGAAACCGTACCGTGTTTCAAAGGCTGCACTATTCGAAGCCAGTACAATATAGTTATTGGTACTGAGTCTTGAATAAAATGGAAAGGAATAGTTTATTCCACCATCGACTTTGGCAAAGCTCAGGTCAATTAAAGAGCTCCCGGTATTCCTGAACTCAATGAATTCATAATTTTT
>JAUUZM010000089.1 GCA_030589965.1 Bacteroides sp. | reverse complement strand
GAAGGGCCACTTCGTACCCAATTTGAACTTGATTACCAGCCCTGGGAAGGACCCTCAGGTGAAATTATCGAAAAGAAAATAATTTCACTGGATATGGGAAGCAATCTTATGAAAATAGAAGTTCATATCAGCGGTCCTGCTGAAGAAGTGACGGCCGGACTGACACTTCATGAAAAGGATGGAAACATTTTAGCAGATGAAAAAAAGGGTTGGTTCAGTTACTGGCAACCACATGGTGATTCTGAACTGGGTATGGGAATAGTTGTTCCTGCAAAGTATCTTACGGGATATACAGAATATATAACAGAGGAAAAGGACCAGAGTCACGTACTGGTGCACATGAATCCTATAGATGGCAAGGTGGTTTATTACGCAGGATTTGCATGGAAAAAATCCGACCTTTACACAAGCGAGGAAGAGTGGACAAACTATCTTAAAGAGTTTGCCGCTAATCTGGAGACAAATCTGGCACTTTCTGTTTATTGAAATCTCGAAAAAGCATCTCGATTTTTACGAATTAGCATTTATTTCCCCCAGCTGGTTATTAATTGTAATAAAAAATGATGATTTAATTACAAATTAATTATTTTTGTGCCGTAAAATTAATAACTGAAATAATATGAAACTTCACATTCCCCAGGGTTACAAGTCCATCCTGAAGCTAAAAGAAACTGAAAAGGCTATTAAATTGATAAAGGATTTTTTCGAATCGAATCTGGCATCTGAGCTAAAACTGAGGCGGGTTACTGCTCCCCTTTTTGTTTTGAGAGGCACCGGTATCAATGATGATCTGAATGGAATTGAACGCCCTGTATCATTTAATATAAAGGACATGGACGAGGCTACTGCCGAGGTGGTACACTCCCTTGCGAAATGGAAGAGGATGATGCTGGCGGATTACGGAATTGCAAATGGATATGGGCTTTATACAGATATGAATGCCCTTCGTCCGGACGAGGAGCTGACCAATATTCATTCGATTTATGTGGATCAGTGGGATTGGGAAAAAATTGTGATGCCGTCTGAAAGGAACCTTGATACCTTAAAGAGCATAGTTAATAGAATATATGCCGTACTAAAGAGGACGGAATTTATTGTGTATGAGAATTTCCCTCAAATCATGCCCCTTCTTCCCGATGAAATTCATTTTATCCATGCGGAGGAATTGGATGAGATGTATCCGGGTTTGGATTCGAAAGCCAGAGAAAAGAAGATTGCAAAGGAGCATGGAGCAGTATTTATCATTGGTATTGGTCATGATATGCCTTCAGGAGAAGCCCATGATGGTCGTGCTCCGGATTATGATGACTGGTCCACTGAAACCGGAGGTGGAAAAAGGGGACTGAACGGGGATATAATCATATGGAATCCCTTATTGGAAGATTCCTTAGAGATCTCTTCCATGGGAATACGGGTAGATAAAGAAGCAATGCTCTATCAGCTCGACAACAAAGGAAAAAATGAGCGAAAGGAATTTCTGTTTCACAGGCGGCTTCTGAACGATGAATTTCCCGAGTCCATTGGTGGCGGAATTGGACAATCCAGATTATGCATGTATTTCCTTCGCAAAGCACACATTGGGGAAGTCCAGGCAAGTCTCTGGCCAGGTGAAATGGTTGAGCATTGTCGCAAAACCGGCATAATCCTTATGTAATTAATTCAGTTTGGTTCAGACATTAAACCAATAGGTCATCTTGAAAATAAGGGCCCGGCTCCTGGGTGAAAAAACATCAGCAAAGTAGTTATCGGTATAAACGAGGTAAATGTCAGAGGCAGGCTTATACCGCCATTGGAACCTGGCATTTATGTTGATGTTATTAATCTGGCTATTGTACTGTACCAAAGTTGCAAAATATATATATTTGGTAAAGGTAATGTCGAATTTTGGACCAATCAGATAATGGTCTGCGTCGTTGTAAGGTTCTGGTAGTCTAACCCTGCTATAACTGTAGTTTAATGAAATAACGCCATAGGGTCGAAATCTGTAATTAAGGTCGCCTGCGACCCTGGCTACCCTTCCATTGTAATATTCCCCGACTGACCCCCTGGCATCAAAGGAAAATGCTTTTCGTATATCGGAGCGAAGATAAAATCTTGTATTAAGGGTTGTGAACTCTGATCCTTCTGGCAGTTCCAGTCCATCGCTGCGACTGGGATCAAAATCATCCGTCAGCCTGACATATTCACGATTCAGGCTAAAGTAGGCAAACATCTGGTTTACAAATCGAAACATATACCTCAAACCAATGCTCTCATCCAGCTTTACATTGCCCATATCCCAGAGTCCCTGGTATTCAATACTGGGACCATGACGGTTAAGAATTTTAGAGGAAGGATACCAATCATACCCGATCTCAGGTGCGATACTTTTATAACCCGTTCTTCTGACATAGCCCACCTCTGCATTATAATCCTCGCCTACAAGGCTATGCGACCATCTGATATCCCAGTGCTCGTTATTGTATCTCACAGAAGTGCCGTGGGCAAATGGGGATTTTAGTTTATCCGGACTGAAGGAATGATGGTAAAATATTTTACCCTCCCAGCGACTGTCACGAGAGGCAAGGTTATAATCCAATGCCGCCACCCTGTTCCATGACTTCACTTCGGATGAATCAGCTTCCGGACTCAGGGCCCCTATGGGTTGTTTATTGACCAGCATGGCAGCTATATTGGACCGGGCAAAAACCTTTCGCTGTACAGCCATCACACCATAGTTTACACTGGGTAATCCAAAACCGGGATCATCAGCAGTTTGCATGGTCATGGCACCAACTCTCCAGTTCTCATTTAATCTGCCGCTCAGCCTGGCCCCAACATATATCGGATTCTCAACATTCTCATCTGTATTGGTATCCTTCGCAATTCCAATTCTTCTAGAGAAAAACGGCCTGGTACCCATGGAACCAAAATCACCAAAGAGATCAGAATTTTCCAGGAAAAACTGCCGTTTTTCCGGGTAATAGATCTCGAAACGGTCCAGGTTAGTGACCTGCTGGTCAACCTCCACCTGGGAGAAATCAGGATTAATGGTCAGATCAAGATTCAGTGCCGATCCTATTCCTATTTTAGCATCTCCTCCAATACCTGTGATGCGTTCGGGTGCAAGAGCTTCTTCATAATTCTTTGCAGCACCCAGCTTAGCATAGGGGATCAGGCTTATGTTCTTTCTTGTTTCACCCAGTGGTTCATCCCATACAAGTTCACCTGTATAAGACAGGGAGGTTGAACTGAAGTTCCTGGGGATCCAGTTCCAGTTACTGTACTCATTCTGCTTGTAATCGATCCGGATAAAATTGATCCTCCAGGTATCTGTTCCCTCTTTGAATCTAAGGGTTTTAAAAGGGATGGCAATTTCTGCCACCCAGTAACCCTCGTGTTGCACGACCTTTGAAAACCATTTATTATCCCATGAGGAATTCTCATCACGTCTGCCGCTTCCTCCATTAATAATAAGGGATTCACGTTGCACTCCCCAGGGGGTAATGCCGAAGAGAAATCCATTGGTCAGGTCACTGAAAGGATCGATGATAATATTCAGAGCATCATTTCCTGAGGGTCTATAATCTCGTCTCAGGGAAGAAACTACATATTCTCCATCAACGTTGTCGTGGCAAATTGCCCCGATGTAGAGAAAGTCAGCATCATAAGTTAATCGGACATCCGTTTGGGTTATAGCAATGGAACTGTCAGCAGGAAACCTCTGGTAAAAATCATTTGCCGCATCGGCCAGTTTCCAGGCTTCTTCATCCAGAACACCATCCACTTGTATATTGGAAGTGGATTGAGAAATTAGCACAGCTTTGGTAAGCACCGGGACACCCAGAGCTACAAACGAATTGGCAAACAATGCAAGCAAGAGAACCAATAATTGGGACAGCTTTTTCAAACCTTTCTATTCGAAACCAAAGTAATCCCGGGCATTCCGGTAACTGATATCCTCCACCATATTACCTAAAAGATCCATGTCAGCGGGAAGTAATCCATTCTCAACATCATTCCCGATCAAATTGCATAGTATCCTTCTGAAATACTCATGTCGTGGGAATGAGAGGAAGCTCCTGGAATCCGTAAGCATTCCAACAAATTTACTCAGGAGTCCCAATAATGAAAGCGCATTCATCTGCTTCTCCATGCCATCCTTCTGATCGAGAAACCACCAGCCTGAACCAAACTGCATTTTTCCGGCTGTGCTTCCGTCATTAAAATTATATAGCATGGTTGAGATCAGCTCGTTGTCCCGTGGATTCAGGTTATATACAATGGTCTTTGTAAGTTTCTCCATAGACTCTATACGGTTAAAAAAGGCAGACATAGGTCTTGCAACTTCAAAATCACCAATGGAGTCATAGCCTGTATCCGGACCAAGAATTCCCAGCATACGGGAGTTATTGTTCCTGATGGCGCCGATATGGAATTGCTGGGTCCATCCTTTATCATGGTCCATAACTGCGAAAATAACCAGCATGCCTGATTTGAATTTCAGTACCTCATCCATGTCGAGTTTCTTGCCGGAACGCACTTTCAGGAATATACTGTCTAAATCGGATTGTGTATACTCCTCAGCATAGAAAGTTTCAATGCCATGGTCAGAAAGCCGGCATCCATTTTCATGGAAATAAGTATGCCTCTTCTCAAGTGCATCACAAAGTTCTGCGAAAGTTCCGATATCCATTCCGGCTGCTGCAGCGAGAGTATCAATATAGTCATTGTAGGTATCCGAATTTTCGACAGCCATAGCCTTGTCCGGTCTCCATGCAGGGTACATCTTAATCTCCGCACCTTCCTTCTTAACTTTAATATGATGCTCAAGATTATCTATTGGATCATCCGTTGTACACACCACGTCAACATTCATTTGCTTCAGGATGCCTCTTGTTGAGAAGTTTTTTGTCTGCAACATCTCATTTGCTTCCTTGTAAATATCAGGACCGGTATCTGCATTCAGGAGCTGTTCGATACCAAAGGGTCTTTTCAGTTCCATATGAGTCCAGTGATACAAAGGATTCCTCAGAGTCTGTGGCACAGTTGCCGCCCATTTCATAAATTTCTCCTCGTCCGAGGCAGAGCCGGTGATATATTCTTCGGGTACACCATTTGCACGTAGAGCTCTCCATTTGTAATGGTCTCCTTTCAGCCAGATCTGTGTCAGATTCTCAAATTGCTTGTCCGACGCTATCTCATCCGGTGGAAGGTGGCAATGATAATCAATAATGGGCTGGTCTTTTGCATGTTCATGAAACAGTATTTCGGCTGTTTTGGTTTCCAGCAGGAAATTATCGTCAAGAAATTTTTTCATGGTTTTTTGTGTTTTAATATTCGACTAAAGATCGAAGAGTCTTTTAAGGTGCCTGTCAAAAATATTTTCTTCAACACAGCCACCGATAATTTCAGCATTTTCTACAAGTGCATTTTTGTAGTCATCTCCCATATCAGCAGCCACTTTATAACCCACGTGAATCAGTTGCCTGAAATTTGAGTTATAATCTGCATGTCCGGGTATATGCCTGAGTGTATTGGCGTATTTCTCAGCTGTCCATCCGTCTACCTCATCCGGAGTTGGTAGTCCGGCAGGATCAATATCAATAACAGTTGCATAAGGTGCACAGAGTGCTTCCTGCTTTTCAAATGCCTTACGGTATACCTTCCTGGCAATTTCAAGTCCGGTTCCCCCGGCTGCAGCCAGTCCGATAACCTCTTCCAGCCATGTAGTTCCGGCTGTTTTTACATGGATGCCCTTGTCATATTTTTTTATCAGTTTTCCGATGATGGGATAAATACTGAATTTATCTGAACCGGAATGGACACTGAGTTTAACATTTTCGGGTAATCCAAATTCCTTAATGGCGAAATCGATCACGAGCAGGTCCTCCTCGAATTCCTTTTCAAACTGTGATACCTCACCCTCATAATCAACTCCCTTATTGAATCTGCCAGTGAATTTAGGGGCAATCGTCTGCAGTGGTAGATTTTCCTTTGCAAGCATCCCGAGGATAAAGAATAATTCAACAGGTGTTTGGGGATCTTCAACCTCGTCCATTGATACTTCGGGGATCAGGTTGTCAGCTCCCTTTTTGTCTGCAATATGACGATAGAGTGCGGCAGCCTTTTCAGTGGCAAAAAGATATTTTTTTGCAATTGTATTCAGGTCACTTTCTGTAATGGTAAAGGCTTCAGAGATTCCAGGGATCTGCAATTCGCCGGCATATTTTTTGAAATCATTTACAAATGCCTGAAGCTTTTGATCATCAGCTGCTTCATTAATATAATCTGCGACATCAAGGGTGAAAAAGTCTGAATGATCAATGTATCCATCTACATTTGACATGTTGATATGATCTGCATCCACATAGTATTCACCTTCCCAACCCAGAGCTTTAACTGAGTCATCAGCCTCTGTTCTTACATTTTCAGGAGAAGTGCCGACGATGCTGTGTTCACGATGGGATTTATTCCAGACAGGGACAACATCGACGCCTGCATTTTTTGCCTTGATAAGTGCTGTTAATTGAGCGTTTCCCTGGTGTCCGAAGCGGTCACCCATTCCAAAAGAATACTTAGATATTTTCATAATTATATAGGTTTTAAAAAATTTCCGTGTGCGCACACGAAATTACAAAATATTTTTTACATTTGTTCTATTATTACCTGAAAAAAGAGAATTTACATCTAGTAACTTGAAAATCAGGATCAAAGATATTGCAGATAGGGCAGGAGTCTCAACCGGGACTGTTGACAGGGTGATTCATGATCGGGGAGAAGTTTCTTCCAGGACCAGGAAAAAGGTAATGGATATTCTGAAGGAGATGAAATATGAGCCTGATGTACTGGCAAGCAGCCTGGCATCAAAGCATCCTTTGAAAGTAGCAGTACTGGTACCTTATCATACTCCGGAGAATTGGTTCTGGAAAGAACCACTTACAGGAATATACGAGGCATGCTCTGAGCTAAATCATTTCAGGATTGAGATCAAGGAGTTTTTGTATGACCAGTTTGTAAAGAATGAATTCATTGAAAACGCAAAACTGGTACTACTCGATAATCCCGATGCCGTCATTGCCGCTCCGGTTTTTCACCTGGAGACAAAGGATTTTTTTGATAAGTGTAAGAAGAATGGAATTCCTTTTGTATCTGTAAATGATAATATCAGGCATCCGGAACAGATTTCTTATGTGGGACAGGATCCTGTGAGATCCGGTTCAGTGGCTGCCCAGTTGATGAAGATGGGTATTCAAGGGGAGGGGAGTTTACTTGTGATAAGTATTGCGAGGGACAAAGACAATTATAACCATATTCTTTACAGGGAGAAAGGATTCCGGCAATATTGGGAAAATTCAAACGGATCACCAAGACCGGAAATCATCAGCAGGTCCATGTCAAAGGAAACCTATACCTATATTAAAAGGGTCCTTGCCGAATTGTTCGACAAACATGAAGATATAAGAGGTATATTTGTTACAAACTCGAGGGTATACCAGGTGGCAAAATTTCTCTTTAATACCGGAAGAAAGGATATCCGCCTGGTAGGCTATGATCTTATTAATCCCAATGTCAAATACCTGAACAACGATACTATAGATTTTCTCATTAGTCAAAAACCAAGAGAGCAGGGATACAAGGCCCTGATGTCAATATTTAATGCATTTAAACTGAATAAAAAACCATCGCCTGAGCAGCTTATTCCTATAGATATTATCTGTAAGGAAAACCTTTGTTGTTACCAGGTTTAAATTAAAATTATGGAAAAAAGAGCATTTCAAGAATTCGAAAACAAAGTATGTGTTATCACTGGCGGTGCCGGTGTAATTGGATCCTCAATTGTATCCGCACTTGCAGCTTTAGGAATGAAGACTGTAATCCTGGATATTAACAAGGAACTGGCAGAAAAAGTTGCTGCTGAAATTCAAACCAAAACCGGGGCTGAAGTATTTGGACTGGAAGCAAACGTTTTAAGCCGTGAATCCCTGGAAGATGCAAAAAAGCAGATTCATGAGAAGTTTGGCAGGATTAGCTACCTGATCAATGGAGCAGGAGGAAATTCACCTAAGGCTACCACACAGGTAGAAACCATGGATGAAAGTAATAAGGATGACTGGGAAAAGACTTTTTTCGGACTCCAGATGGAAGGTTTTGACTGGGTCTTTGACCTGAATTTCAAAGGAACACTATTGCCCAGCATGGTTCTTGGAAAAGATATGGTTGAAGACGGTTCTGGTGCCATCCTGAACATTTCTTCCATGAATTCCTTTAAGCCCCTCACAAAAATTCCCGCATACTCCGCTGCCAAGTCCGCCGTCAATAACTTCACAGAATGGTTGTCTGTACACCTGGCAAAAACCGGAGTCAGGGTTAATGCCATTGCACCAGGATTTTTCCTGACCAATCAAAATCGTTTTCTGCTGGTTGATGAGAAAAGCGGTGAACCGACTGCAAGGGGACAGAAAATTATTTCCAATACACCTATGGGAAGGTACGGAGAGGTCGATGAGCTCCAGGGAACTGTACTATACCTTCTCTCTGATCTCAGCCAGTTCGTGACCGGTATTGTAATCCCCGTAGACGGAGGATACTCTGCATTTGGTGGCGTATAGTCTCGGATAAAACAATAAAAACAATTCTATGTTATATTATCAAAAAGGTTCAGAACATGAAGACCTGAGTATGGAGGATCTCAGGGAGGGACTGTACGAAGCACTTGAAAAACTGGGTGAACGTAAAAAGGTCCTTGCTATTCCTCCGGATTTTACCAGGAAACATTCTTTTGCAGGTCCTTTAACCGGACTTGCTGACACTTATTATGGTTCAGCACTTACAGATATTCTGCCCGCTTTAGGTACACATGCACCGATGAGTGATCACGAGATTGACGAGATGTTCAAAGGTGTTTCTGCAGATAAATTCAGAGTTCATAACTGGAGAGAAGATATCCTGACTCTTGGAGATGTACCGGCAGAATACGTATCGGAAGTTTCCGGTGGTGTAGTCGAATATTCCTGGCCTGCCCAGGTAAACCGGCTGCTTACGGAAGGGGGATTTGATTTGATCCTTTCAATTGGACAGGTAGTTCCTCATGAAGTAATAGGGATGGCCAATTATAACAAGAATATTTTTGTGGGTACGGGCGGACCGGAAGGCATTAATAAAAGCCATTTCCTGGGAGCCGCTTACGGCATGGAAAAATTAATGGGCAGAGCCGATACACCTGTTCGGAAGGTTTTAAATTATGCTTCTGATAATTTCGCACAAGACCTCCCCATAATTTATATTCAGACCGTTGTAAGTCCTGATGAAAATCGAAATCTGAAGATCAGGGGAATGTACATTGGGGATGATATGGAATGTTTTACTCTCGCCAGTGAACTCTCGTTAAAGGTGAACTTTAACATGCTTGAGGATCCCCTCAAAAAGGTAGTAGTTTACCTGGATCCGGATGAATTTAAAAGTACCTGGCTTGGGAATAAAAGTATATATCGTACCCGGATGGCTCTGGAAGATGATGGTGAACTGATAGTACTGGCCCCCGGGGTGAAGGAATTTGGGGAAGACGCCGAGATTGATAAACTGATCCGGAAATATGGTTATCAGACTACTCCTGAGATTCTTGGTTTCGTAGAGAATAACGAGGATATTAAGAATAACCTCAGTGCTGCAGCCCACCTTATCCATGGATCCTCCGAAGGCCGGTTCAGTGTGACTTACTGTCCCGGACATCTGAGCAGGGAAGAAATTGAAGGAGTAGGATTCAGTTATGCTGACCTTGACGAAATGCAGGCAAAATATGATCCCAATGTTCTGAAAGATGGATATAATACCATGCCTGATGGTGAG
>JAUUZM010000284.1 GCA_030589965.1 Bacteroides sp. | reverse complement strand
CCTTTCCCCGAAAATAATTTGTTATCCGGATAATTCTGGGAATAAATGGCCATAATGTCTTTTCCGCCACGAAAATGGCAATCCTCAAGGGCCTCCCAGCTGACGGGAATGAACTTACTCTTATCACTTGTAGTTCCAGAGGATTTGGCAAACCATTTTATTTCGCTGGGCCAGAAGAGGTTTTGCTCACCCTTCATGACACGGCTGATGAGCGGTTTGTAAGCCTCATAATTCCGGATCGGCACCCTTTCCTGGAATTCAGAGAAGGACTGGATCTCAGCAAAGCCAAATTCCTTTCCTATCCGGGTATCCTTCGCTTCATCCAGTAATTTAAAAAGGGTCTCCCTTTGCACATCAACGGGATACTTTCTGAAAAGATCTATCTGGTGAAGCCGCTTGGTATTCACCCAATTAATAATAGAACTTAAAATCGGCATCAGATCTCAGGTCAGAGGATAAGCATAGCATCCCCATAGGTTCCGAAACGGTACTTTTCCTTAATGGCAGTCTGATAGCAATCCATCAGGAAATCGTAACCTGCAAAAGCTGATACCATCATGAGCAGGGTGGACAAAGGGAGATGTAAATTGGACACCATCATATTGGCAATGCTGAATTCATAAGGAGGAAAGATAAACTTGTTTGTCCAGCCGTCAAATGGTTTCAGGTAGCTGGTGGTGGAAACCGAACTTTCCAGGGTCCTCATAACGGTTGTGCCGACAGCACATACATTGCTCTTCCGGTCCTTGGCCTTATTCACAATCTTGGTGGATTCGTCAACAATTATAATGCGTTCTGAATCCATCTTATGCTTGGTCAGATCCTCAACATCAACAGAGCGGAAGTTCCCGAGTCCCACATGAAGGGTAATAAACGAAAACTCACATCCCTTGATCTCGAGTCTTTTAAGCAACTGTTTGCTGAAATGCATACCTGCTGTTGGAGCAGCTACAGCTCCCTCATGTTTGGCATACACTGTCTGATAGCGCTCGCGGTCCTCCGGCTCAACACCCCGCTTGATGAATTTTGGCAGCGGTGTTTCCCCCAGCCTGTAAAGGGTTTTTTTGAAATCTTCATAGTCCCCGTCATAAAGGAAGCGCAAAGTCCTTCCCCTTGAGGTCGTATTATCAATCACCTCGGCAACCAGCATATCGTCCTCGCCAAAATATAACTTGTTCCCTATCCTTATTTTTCGGGCAGGATCAACGAGTACATCCCATAACCTTTGATCGCGGTTCAGTTCTCTCAATAGGAAGACTTCGATTTCAGCTCCGGTCTTTTCTTTATTTCCATACAAGCGGGCCGGGAAAACCTTGGTATTATTAAATACCAGGACATCCTGGTCATTGAAATGGCCAAGGATCTCATGAAATACCTTATGTTCTATTTTTCCAGAATCCCGGTGGATTACCATCATTCTTGATTCATCACGGTTTCCAGTGGGATACTTTGCGATCAGATCTTCCGGCAGGTTATACTTATATTGGGATAATTTCATGCGCGAGGGTTTTGTTAAATTTGTGGAGTACCGTTATACGTAAGAAAACGTGTTTTGTTACAAATTAATTAATATTTCTTCAAATTTTTTTAATATCAGTGCTTCGTCAACCGAAAATTGACCGATTTTGGTCCTGCGAAGCAACGCTAAATACGCACCGGAATCCAGTGCTTTCCCTATATCCCTGGCAAGCCCCCTGATATAGGTTCCCTTGCTGCATTTTATCCTCAGTATGAGTTCAGGGATCTTAAAATCAAGTATTTCCAGTTCGCTGATATTGATCAGCTGGGGACGCATAGCAAGCTCTTCCCCCTTTCGGGCAAAATCATATGCACGCCTTCCCTGTATACGTTTGGCTGAGAATACAGGAGGAATCTGTATGGTTTCACCCTTGAAATCCAGGAGGACCCTGTTGATCAGTTCCAGGTTGATATGTTCGGTCGGGAATGATTGGTCAACTTCCGTTTCAAGGTCGCAGGAAGGGGTGGATGCACCCAGGTGAAGGGTCGCAATATATTCTTTTTCCAATCCCTGGTAGTTTTCAATTTCTTTGGTGGCCTTACCGGTGCAGAGTATCATTAATCCTGTCGCAAGCGGATCGAGTGTCCCTGCATGCCCGACCTTTAATTTTTTGACGCCAAGTTTTTTACTGATCATGTTCCTTACTTTTTTTACAATATCGAATGATGACCAGTCCACCGGCTTGTCAATCAACAGCACTGCACCATTAATAAAATCTGTATGAGGTGTAATTTGATGCATTAGATGGATCCGAAAATGATGGCAATGGTACCTACAACCAGACAATATATTCCAAAATACAAGAGTTTCCCTTTTCGTACGATGGATAACATCCACCTGCAGGCGATCAGTCCGGATACAAAAGCCGCAATGAACCCGACCAGCAGCGGAAACCACCCGACTCCTTCTGATGATGCCGGTTCCTTTCCCAGCAGATCAAGGAAATTGGCTGCTATGATGGGCAGTATCACCATCAGGAATGAAAAACGTGCAGCTTCCTCCCGCTTCTTCCCTAGGAACAGGGCTGTGGTGATAGTAGCCCCGGACCGTGAAATCCCTGGTAAAACGGCAAATGCCTGGGCAATGCCTATAATAAAGGCATCCAGGTATCCTATTTTCTGCGAACCGCGTCTGATAAAGAAAGATATGGTCAGTAAGGTGGCCGTGATCAGCAGCATGGATCCTACAAATACAATATTTCCGGTGAAAAAGGCTTCCACTTCACTTTTAAAAAACACACCGACTATGGCTACAGGTACCATGGAGAGGATGATCTTAAGGAGGTATGAGGATGATTCGTTATATCTGAAGGTAAGGGATTCAGTCAAGAGTTTTTTCAGATCATTAAAGAAAACAACAAGTATACTCAGCACGGTTGCTCCGTGCACTACTATTGAAAAAGTCAGGTTATCCCTGGCTTCAATTTGAAGCAATGCTTTTCCAATCTCGAGATGTCCGCTGCTGCTTACCGGCAGAAATTCTGTCAGTCCCTGGACAAGTCCCAGGATTAGCGCCTCTATCCAATTCATCTAATCCTGTTTCTCTGTTTTTGGTTTTTTCATAATGGCCCAGATCTCAAAGACAAATCCAAAGAGGACCACGATCGGAGCGAGGGTTATTCTTCGAAAGCTGAATATTTCTGGATTAAAAACATTTGGGTCGTCTGATTTCCCACCCATCATCAGGAGAAATCCGATCATGATGATGGCAAAGCCAATGATAAGTAATATGTAATTATCCTTTTGTAAGGGGAAGTCAGGTCCCTCTTGTTCGGTTTTCTTTTTTGCCATAGCAGGTCAAATATTAATAATAGAGATCGTCGGATTTCATCCGAAGGTATTTATTGATTGCAAAATATGTGGATATCCAGTTTAGCACGATACCCAGAAAGATAACGATTATAAATAGTATAGCGAGAATATCGATATCCCGGAAACTGATCACCTCCATGAATTCCTTTTGTATCAGGTAAATAACACCGATCAGAAGGAGGATGGCAACGACGGAGGCATATATCCCATGTTCCGCACTTTTAAACAGGAAAGGTTTCCGGATAAAAGAATGGGTGGCTCCAACGAGTTGCATGGTATTGATCAGGAATCTCCTGGCATAAACGGAAAGCCGTATGGTATTATTCACCAGTGCGACGGCGATAAAGAACAATAATCCGCTGAATGCAAAGATAATCAGGCTGATCTTCCTGACATTTTCATTGACCAGGTGAATAAGGGATTCGTGATACATGATCTCATCCACCTCCTCGAATCTTTGTAATTCTTTTTCTATGGCATTTATACTGTCAGGATTGGCATAATCAGCATAGAATTTTACATCAATGGACGCCGGCAGTGGATTATAACCGAGGAATTCGATAAAATCTTCACCAAGTTCTTCGGCTGTTTCCCTGGCGGCTTCTTCACGGGTGATGTAGTCAGTGGACTTAACATATTCCTTTGCATCCAGGATTTTCTGCAGCCTGATGATATCAACCTCCTTGGCTTCATCTTTCAGGATCACTGAAAAACCGATATTTTCTTTTATATGGATAGATAAGCGTTTGGTGTTAAGCAACAACAATCCTACAAGTCCCAGTAAAAAAAGCACAAGGGAGATACTGATGATGGAGGTAGCATATGAACTACGCAGTTTTCTTTTTGTTGTGGTATGTTGCTTTTTTTGCATTAAGCCGGTTTGAGTCTGCAAAAATACAATTATTTACAGATAAATATGTATTAATCAATGATCTCAATCCAGCCGAATGGATCGGGCTGGTCTCCGTACTGGATGGCAGTGAGTTTATTGTAGAGCTTGACTGAAACCGGACCAGGATTCCCGTCCTGACAATACTCATGTGTAGTATTGGTATCTTGATCGACAATTTTTCTAATAGGAGTGATAACGGCGGCCGTACCACATGCACCGACTTCTTCGAATTCTCCTAGTTCGTCTATGGGTACAGGCCGTTTTTCAACTGTCATACCCAGTTCGATCGCAAGTTCCTGCAGGCTCAAATTGGTGATAGAAGGTAGTATTGT
>JAUUZM010000014.1 GCA_030589965.1 Bacteroides sp. | reverse complement strand
TTAGTAATAAAAATCACTGAGAATTTTATTATATAAACACTTACTAAATCAAGTAAAGACATGACAAATATCTTCTCATGCTAACTGATATCTTCTCGTGCTAACTGATAAATCTATCCCTAAACCGGGAAACTTATTTGAAATGTCGTTCCCTTTTCCAATTCACTTTTACATTCAATTGTGCCATTCAGTTTTTGTGTTACCAGGTTATACACAATATGCAATCCCAATCCCGTCCCCACTTTTTTGTTGGTCGTGAAAAAGGGTTCAAAGATCCGTTTCCTGGTTTCTTCCGTAATGCCGGCTCCATTATCGCTGTAATTTATTTTTAGATTTTTGTCAATAATTTCAGTCTGGATAGTTATATCTCCAATATCCTTCTCTTCATAACCATGTACAAGGCTATTCAGTATTAAATTAGTAAATATCTGTGATATAGCACCGGGATAACTGTCAACTTCGAGATTCGGATCAACGTCCAGATTAATGCTTATCCTGCGTCCTTTTAGCTTAGGGTATAAACTGCGGATTATATCCTCCAGATAGGATCTTAAAACAACCCGTCTTCTCTCACCGGTAGATTGATCTGCAGACACCATTTTAAAACTCTGTACCATTTCAGCCGTCCTCTGCATATTTGCCAGGATGAGATTTGCAGATTGGTTGGCAGTACTCAGGTACTCCTTGAATTCGGCCTTGGATATCTTATTCACCTTATATTTCTCTGCCATAGCTTTCGTTTCTTCAGCCAGGTTTGAGGCAGCCGTAACGCTGATCCCCACGGGTGTATTGATCTCGTGGGCAACCCCCGCTACGAGACCCCCAAGCGCCGCCAGCTTCTCAGATTGAATAAGCTGATCCTGTGTCTCATTCAGCCGATCAAGTGTAATTTGCAGCTCCTCTTTCTGTTGGGTTAGTTCTTCCGTCTGCTGCTCGAGTTCTTCCTTTTGTTCTTCCAGCTGGGTATTGACGTTAAGTATGTCCCTATTCTGGTTTTCTATGGTTGCTGTTCTTTCTTTAACCAACCCATCGAGCTCATCTCTTTCCCTCTTTAATCTCCTGTACCGCCATTGAATATATCCATAGACAGCGGCTACCAGTATCATCAGGTAAATCAGGTATGCAAGCATGGTATTGTACCAGGGAGGATTAATAATGATCCCAAGTGAAGCCCCCTCCTCATTCCATAATCCATCTTCATTGGCTGCCTGGACCCTGAATGTATATTCCCCGGGCTTGAGATCCCTGTATTCAGCATAACGCCTGGTTCCTGCATCCACCCAGTTATCATCCAGCCCTTCCATGAAGTACTTGTAATGGTTTTTCTCCGTATTCAGGTAATTCAATGCTACATATTCAAAGGCAAGAAAGTTTTGTCTGTATGACAATTCTATAAGATCTGCCTCATATATGACTGTATCCAGAATGGATTCCCCGAGATCCTTTAAATCCCTGTCGTTGACCAGTATGTTTGTAATATAAACAGGCGGTATCACTGAGTTTTCTTTAATGCTGTCAGGATGAAATACCGTAAGTCCATTGACTCCTCCGAAATACATCCAGCCTTCGGGTGATTTGAAGGAACTTCCCTCATTGAACACCGGTTTGTCCATTCCCTCATACGTACCATATGCATGTATCCCGGCAATGATATTACCACTATACTCATCCTTCAGGACAATTTTACAAATTCCTTTTAGTGTACTTATCCATAGATTTCCGTGATCATCCTCAAGGATACTGAATATACAATCATCCGGCAGGCCGTATGTTTCGTCAAATGAATAAAAAATATCATCGTCTGGATCATAAAGATTGAGCCCGGCAGTCGTAGCAATCCAGATCCTGTTCTTTTTGTCCTGGTGAATTTGAATGACCTGGTCTGAACTCAGGCTTTCAGAATTTCCGGGAGATCTCCTATATCTCTTAAACTCAGGCTTGTCCTCAGTGAAGATTTTGGAGATCTCCTCTTTCTCCAACATACTGATTCCAAAGGCAAAGTTCCCTATCCAGATATTTCCAATCTTATCTTCACAAAAGTCATAATTAAAATACATGGGAAGACTATCCGTAAAATTGGACTCGTGTCCATATCTTGCCAATTGACCGGATTCCGTGCTATAGATAAAAAGTCCATAATTTCTTGTTCCAATCCATAATAAGCCATTTTTATCCTTATACAGAGCATCAACCACTAAATCGTCATTAAAAGATTCGATTAAAGCATGATTAAAAAGAGAAAACTCCTCTGTATTCTTATCAAACCTGAACAGGCCTCCGTAAGTGCCTATCCAGAGGCTACCGGGATCTCCCTCAGCAATAGATACAATCATGTTCGGATAGTATAATTTATCAAACACGGGAAATCGGTTAAAATGTTCCGGGAAATTGGTCCCGAATGATGTACAACGGTTCAGAACCGGTCCCCCGGATCCAATCCAGAGAATACCTTCAGAGTCAATTAATATGGAGTTAATATCGGAATGGCTAAGTGTATTAGGATTCAATGGATCATGGCGAAAATGATGGAATGACTTTACCGGCCGCTTTTCAATTATATTCATTGCACCCTCGGTCATGACCCAGCATAAGCCAGCCTGATCAATGAATAGTTCAAATATCCGGTTACTACCGGCCAGCCCTTCTTCATCGCTCTGGACATTAATAAACTGATACAAGTGTTGAGTTTCTGGGTTAAAACATAATTGTCCCCGGGCTCCGAGCAGCATAAACCACATAAGGCCATCGGCATCTTCCCTAATACTAACTATAGTATTGGCATTAAAATTTGTGCTGAAGTAATCGAATTCCCTGGTCCTGATCCGGTATGATTTAAACTCATTCTTGTCATGCTCCAGTATTGAAAAGCCGCCAACACCGGCAATCCAGATATTTCCATTACAATCCATGAGCATTGTTTCCAAAGAATCACTGAAAATGGTTTTTTGATCACCAGGGGTATGCCTTATATGTTTAAAGCTGCTGTCTTCCGGCGCCTCAAGAATATTCAGTCCCCCATCAAAGGTGGTAACCAAAAGATTCCCTTCAGAATACTCTATAATATCTGTAACAAGGTCTGAACTTATACTATTCGGGTTATCGGGATCATGCCTATAATTACGAAATTTGCCAGTTCCGGGATCGTATTTATAAAGACCGTTTGGAGCTCCTGGAATCCATACCGATTCATCCTCCAGCTCGAGCAATTTAAAGTCCTCGACATTAACCGTGTTACGCCATAGAACTGAATAGGGTATATCCGTATATGTGAAAGTATCGGCTTCCCTGTGATAGTGGAACAGTCCCCCTCTGGTAAAAACCCAGTACAATCCCCTGGTATCCCGGAATATACCCAACACCGAATTTGCACTGCTATCAGGGTATTCCGGTACAGGTTTACGGACATTGAGTTTCTCAGTGGATCTGTCATAATAATACAATCCATTATTGGCCGAACAGATCCAGAGTCCCCCGTCCGGATCATCAAGAAAATGCATAGTGTTAAGAATCTGTGAGGATACGCTGTCAGATTCTTTCATCCGGATATTCCGGAAGCTATAGCCATCATACATATCCAGTCCATATTCAGTTCCAATCCATACAAAGCCGTACCTGTCCTGAAAGGCGGATCTCAGGAATTGAGAGGACATACCTTTCTCGGGACCAATCTGGTGGATTTTAATATGATCAGGATTGAATACCGGATCCAGTGTTTTTATCTGGGCAGCCAGAGGCCACGGAAGTAGAAACATTGTGAGGAGAAACAATTTCTGAACATTTAGTCGGTTCATGGGACTATTTTTATTTTGATTTATATTAATTATTTATGGGCAGATTGAGTATGAATTTTGTTCCATCGTTTTGTTTGCTTTCACATTGGATCGTTCCGTTTAGTTTCTGTGTAACCAGGTTATAAATAATATGTAATCCCAGCCCGGTTCCAACCTTCTTATTGGTTGTAAAAAAGGGTTCGAAAATTCGTTTTCTGTTTTCCTCAGAAATGCCTGATCCGCCATCGCTGTAATTAATATTCAATTCTTCATTCCTTATTTCGGTACGGATTTTTATATCACCCTTTTCGTTCTCCCCAAAACCATGAAGCAGGCTGTTTAAAATTAAGTTAGTGAAAATCTGTGAAATGGCACCCGGATAGCTCTCCATTTCAAGATTCGGATCAATATCCAGGTTAATACTAATATCTCGCCCTTTCAGTTTTGGGTAGAGGCTTCTGATAATATCCTCCATATAGGATCTCAGGACTATTCTTCTTTTCTCACCCGTAGACTGGTCTGCCGAAACCAGCTTAAAACTCTGGACCATCTCGGCAGTTCTCTGCATATTTGCCAGGATGAGATTTGCAGACTGGTTGGCAGTGCTGAGGTATTCCTTAAATTCGGCCTTTGAAATTTTGTTCGCTTTGAACTTTTCAGCCATTGCCTTTGTTTCCTCTGCCAGGTTTGAAGCAGCCGTAACGCTTATCCCTACCGGCGTATTGATCTCATGAGCGACACCGGCTACGAGTCCCCCGAGCGCCGCCAGCTTCTCAGACTGTATCAGTTGCTCCTGGGTTTCCTTGAGCCGGTCAAGTGTAATTTGAAGTTCTTCCTTTTGCTGGGTAAGCTCTTCAGTCTGCTGTTCAAGTTCTTCCTTCTGTTCCTCCAGTTCGGCGTTTGCGGCCATGATCTCCTCCTTCTGTTCCACGACGACAATTGTACGTTCCTTTACCTGCTCGTCAAGTCTCTCGTTTTCCTTCATCAACTGATATGTTCTCCACCTGTTATAGATATAAACCAACAGGATTATCACCGAAACATAAAGGATATAGGCCGCAGTAGCCCTGTACCACGGAGGCTTTACCACCAGGCGGACAGAAGCACCTTCTTCATTCCAGAATCCATCATTATTGCTCCCCTTGACCCGGAAGGTATAGGTACCGGGACTGATGTTGGTATACTTGGCCTCCCTGCTGCTGCCGCAGTATATCCAGTCCTTGTCAAATCCCTCAAGCATATATGCATACTGGTTCTTCTGTGGATTCGTGTAATTCAGGGATACGAATTCAAAAGCGAAGACATTGTCCTTGTATTTTATGTCAATGGCCTTTATATCAGACAGGGCCTGGTCAAAATTCATCCTCCGGTAATTCTTACTGAAAGAGGTAATATAGACCGGTGGTATATACGTGTTAATCCTGATGCTGTCAGGATGAAATGCAGTGATCCCGTTGCCTCCAAAATACATCTCACCTGTCGAGGATTTGAAATAAGCAAACCGGTTATAATTGGGACCTGGCAGTCCATCGCTTTCATCAAAATGGTAGAATACCGGATCCTCAAGGCAGTTATCATCCCCTGAAAGAACAAATTTTGTAATCCCTAAATCATAGCTTGTCCAGAGGTTGCCATGGTCATCGACCAGCAAACCTTTCAGCATTTCTCCCGGAAACCCCTGATGCTTACCAAAGAGTCTGAAGGTCTCTGTATCCCTGTCAAAAAGATTCAGGCCTTTCAGTGTACCCAACCAGAGCCTGCCCCATTTATCTTCTGTTATGTGCCGGATACAGTTATCGCTGATTGAACTGGCATCTCCCGGATTATTCCTGTAGCTTACCAGGGAGGAATCCTCCATATTATACCTGAGCAATCCCCCGTAATAGGTTCCTATCCACATATATCCCAGCTTATCTTCATACAACACTGTGGGATTATGCTGGAATGAATTACCATCATCCTCGAAATCCTCCGGATCCTTTAGTATATGATGAAATTCATTGGTTTTTCTGTCCAGGATATCTACTCCGTTAAAAGTAGAAATCCACAGTTCGCCCCTGGAGCTTTCAAGGATAGCTTCAATGGAATTATGAGAGATACTGTTGGGATTACTCTCATCATGCAATAAGCGCTCAAAAGAAATATCGGGCTTTCCCCCCGGAAGGTAATTCACAGGGCCTTTCAATCTGTTTAATCCGTTATTCGTTCCCACCCAGATAATATTCTCCCTATCCTGGAAAATCACAGTTATCATATTGTCGCTCAGCGAATTCTCGTCACCGGGATCTGTCGCGTGTCTGTAGAAGCTGATGTCATCAAATGCCGGATCAGAGAAGAACAAGCCTGACCAGTATGATCCTGCCCAGAGAAAACCATCTTTGTCCTTATACACTGCATTTACATCATAATCAAGTATATATTGCCGACCGAATTCCTGGCCATAAACCCTGAAAGCTTTAACGTTTGGATCAATTTTATGCAGCCATCCGCCATTGTACATTGAATACCAGACAATACCATTGGTACCGGGGACGATATCCACCATATCGTTGCCCCTGGCCACGAAAATGATGGAATGTGAGCCGGGCTCATAGCGTAATATACCATTCTCACTTAACATCCACATGATACCTGACTCATCCTGTCTCATTTTCAACAGGATATTTTCATATAGATAAGGTTCGGGGTAGAACGGTGTCTTATATGTATTAAAGTCATCCGATGCATAATTGTATCTCGAAAATCCCTGTTCGCCCAGGATCCATACATCTCCATCTTCAGAAACAAAGACCTGTTGCAGTTTGTCACTCAAAATGCTGGTGACATCATCCGGATCGCTTCCATAATGCTTAAATATTCCTTTTTCTTCATCAAGGAGTTTATACAATCCACCTCCCCAGGTAGATACCCAGACTGTATCATGTCTATCAATGTTTACGCTGACCGTAAAGTTGGTTTGCAATCCGTCATTATTCTCCGGATCAAAACTGTAATGCCTGAACCTGTCTTTTTCCCTGTCATATTTTTTCAGTCCCCCTCGCGTTCCTGATATCCAGATGTTCCCGTTTTTATCTTCTGTGAAATTTATTTCAGACCAGCAGCTTGCATACCTGTTGATTTGATTCCAGAGGCTGAAATACTCCTCAAACGGATTGACATGCAAAATGCTGTCCTGTTTGTAACTCTTAAAATCCTTACCGTCAAATGAGAATAGTCCAGCACTGGTGAATAACCACAACAAACCGTAGGAATCTTCCCTGATATAGTAAACAAGGTTGTCCGGACTGTTTGGATTGGTACTGTCAGGATAAAAGGCAGTGAAGTTCTCGCTGCCCCTGTTGTACCTGCTCAATCCGCGCTGGGTGGATATCCATAAAATCCCGTTACGATCTTCATGAATATGGTAGATGCGGTCATCCGCCAGACTGGTCGAATCGAAATGATCGCTTTCAAAGCTCTTATAATTGTTGCCATCATAGCATTTCAGTCCATATAAGGATGCAACCCAGACAAAGCCGTAATTATCAACATGAATATCGATGATGTTGTTACCCACCACCCCCTCCTTCGGTTGTATAAACTCTACATTGAAGGGATTTTGTAAAACTTCCAGATCAACCTGGGCTCCAAGCATGGAGCTCAGGGCAATAAACAATCCTGCAATTGATGTTTTACGAATCAATTTCTGCGGTATCATTATGAGCATTTTTTTCTATTGTTGGTATCAATATTATCAAAGATTCAGATTTTGGCTGGAAATTCTATGTAAAATCTTGTCTCATCGTTTCTTTTACTTTCACACTTGATCGTCCCTTTCAGTTTTTGTGTGACCAGGTTATATACGATATGCAAACCCAAATATTAGAATCCTCATCCTCGAAAAATCTATTTTCTGATAAGTAGGGAGCGGTTCTTAAGTTATAGTAGGGTGTCCCGAAAGTTTCTGGTTCCGGGAAACGGATAAATTCAGCAGTTTCAGGGTTAAAAGCGACTGTTTTAAATTCCGTAAAAACCCATAATAAACCTTGGGAATCTTCAATGACATAAAAAATGTTATTATTAGAACTGGGAAGTGCACTGGTATCAGGAAAATAGCTGGTGAAAGTCTCTGTTGACCTGTTGAAACTGCAGAATCCTCTTAGTGTTGATATCCAAAGAGTTCCTGATCTGTCTTCAAGGATGGTATGCACTTTGTCATCAGGCAGGGAATTATCAATATTTCTATTTGACAAATAGGTTTTAGTTTCATAGCCATCATAGCAGGATAGACCATATGAGGTAGCATACCAGACAAATCCAAATCTATCAATGTGGACATCGAGAACATTCCCCATGCTTTCCATTCTTTGGATATTAATATTGTCAGGATTATCTATCACCTTCAGCCTGATTTCCTGGGCTGATAAGTGAAAGCCACCAAATAGCAGGAAGATTGAAATGAACAGCTGCAAAAATGTATACTGTTTCATGATAGGTTAAAGGGGCATTGTAATTATCATAGAAGTTCCTTCATTATTTTTACTTTCGCAAGAAATTGTACCGTTTAATCGCTGATTAACGAGGTTGTGAACAATATGTAATCCCAATCCGGTTCCCGCTTTCTTATTCGTGGTGAAAAACGGATCAAAAATCCTAGGGATAATCTCTTCAGGGATACCTTTTCCATCATCCGAAATCTTAATCTGTATTTGAGATTTTTCCGCTTGCGCTGAAAGGCTGATACTTCCGGAATCCCTTCCTTCAAATCCATGAACAATGCTGTTTAGCACCAGGTTGGTGATCACCTGGGAATAGGCCCCCGGATAACTATCCAGTTCCAGATTTTCATTAATATCCAGTTCAATATTGATTTCCTTTTCTTTCAGCTTCGGGTATAAGCTGCGTATCACATCCTCCGAGTATTCTCGTAGTTTGAATTTTCGTTTTTGTTCGGTGGACTGGTCCACAGATACCTGCTTAAAACTCTGAACCATCATTGCGGTCTTCTCCATATTTGAAAGAATGAGTTTGGCAGACTGGTTGGCAGTATTCAGATAGTCCTTGAACTCGGCCCGCGATATCTTGTTGGCTTTATATTTATCTGCCATTTGCTGGGTTTCCTCTGCCAGGCTGGAAGCGGCAGTTACACTTATCCCGACGGGTGTGTTAATCTCATGGGCCACACCAGCTACAAGTCCCCCGAGTGAGGCAAGCTTTTCAGACTGGATTAGCTGGGTCTGGGTTTTCTGAAGATTTTCAAGGGTGATCTTTAATTCTTCTTTTTGTTGTTCCAGTTCCTCCTTCTGTCCTTCCAGAATGGTATTGGCTGCCTGTATTTCCTCCTTTTGATTCTCAATTACTGATGTCCTTTCTTTTACCTGTACCTCTAGTTCATCCCTTTCCCTAAGGATACTCCAGGTCCTCCAGCGGATAAATCCATAAATGGCTGCCAGAACAAGAATTCCGTAAATAAAATATGCCAGAATGCTCCTGTACCAGGGGGGAGTGATTGTAATCCCGATTGAATCTCCAATTTCGTTCCAGAGACCATCTTCATTAGATGCAATCACCCTGAAAGTATATTGTCCGGGCTGCATGTCCCTGTATTCAGCAAATCTCCTTGTACCGGCCTTTACCCAATCGTCATCCAATCCTTCCATCATGTATTTGTATTGATTCTTCTCCGGAACCAAATAATTTAGGGCTACAAATTCAAATGCGAGAAAATTTTGTTTGCTTGGAAGTTTGATATGATCGGTTTCCAAAATTGAATTAGTAAGGATAGGCTCCTCCAGGTCCAGAATCCCTGTTTCATTAATCAAAATATTTGAGATATGTACCGGTGGGATTATTGGATTATCCTTTATGCTGTCAGGGTGAAAAACCGTAATTCCGTTAAGTCCCCCGAAATACATCCAACCATCGGGTGATTTACAATAACTCTTTGGCCGGAAAACGGTGTTTTCTAAACCATCAGAGATTCCATAATTATGAATTGATTGAATGAGATCTGAACCGTATCCATCTTTAAATGTTATTTTACAAATCCCATTCAAAGTACTGACCCATAAATTCCCAAGGTCATCTTCAAGTATGCCCCTTATTGCAGAATTTGGCAGACCATCAGACTCATCAAAGGAATAAAATTTATCCTCCTGAGGATCATAAAGATTCAGTCCCCCATTAGTTCCAAACCACATCCTGTCCCTACTGTCTTTGTATATTTGCAATACCAGATCAGAGCTGGGTTTGGCAGATCGATCGGAGGCCTGATTGAATCTTTCAAACCTTGGCTTCTCAGAGGTGAATATTTTGTCATTCTCCTTTTTCGGAAGCATGCTGACTCCCCTTCCAAAATGACCTATCCAGATGTTACCCTCACTGTCCTCACCGAATGCTTGCTGTCCCCCATAAAGACCATTGGGATCATCGCTATCAATCATTATATGAGCCACTTTGCGGGATTCCGGATCAAAAATAAAAATACCACTCCCCCGATCAGTTCCTATCCAAATCCGGCCTCTGCTATCCTCGAATAATCTAAGAATTTGGGATGCTTCCAATAGACTATCTGTTAACGAATTACAAGTGAAGCGTTGATACTCCCCGGAGAATCTTTCAAAAACAAACAAACCATCCGGGGTGCCTATGAGAAGATCATTATTATCATCTTCAATGATTGACCACCATTCAAGTTCTGCTCCCAATTCATCATTAATGGGAAAGCGATTGAATTTTACCGGTAGGTTATCTTTAAATTCCTCACATCTGTTCAAAACACCGCTAGTACATGCCCAGAGGGTACCTGATGAATCGAAAAAGATTGCCTTCATATCGGAATGGCTAAGAGAACTAAAATTACTGACTTCATTCCTTATCAGATGAAATGGCTTCAAAGGATTTTTCTCAATAATATTCACAGCGCCCGAGTTCACTACCCACACCGTGCCAGACTGATCGAAAAAAATCTTGATAACCTGGTTTGTCCCATCTAAGCTTTCCTTATAATCCTGATTATCAACAAGGTGATAAACTTTCTCCGATTCAGGAACGTAATATAACACACCATAATACTGCAAATTTAATAACCATATATGACCATCCTGATCTTCATGCATCTGCCTGATTGAGACTACCATGTTTTCAGGAAATTGATCCGTTTTTATCCGAAAGGATTCAAAATCCTTTGTTTCCCTACGGTATTTTGAAAAACCATGCATACCTGCAACCCAGATGTTTCCTGATCCATCCAGCATCAATGTATATAGTGTATCACTTATAATAGTGTTCTCGGATCCTGCCTTATGCAAGATATGCTCAAACCTTCCCAGATCATTCATAATATTCAGACCACCTCCTGAGGTAGATATCCAGAGGTTACCATCAGCATCCTTAAGGACGTCTGTAACATCTCCCGAACTCAGGCTATTTGGATTATTGGAGTCATGTCGGTAATTGACAAACTCGCCGGTTTTGTGAATATATTGAAACAGACCGTCCGAACCCGCGGGAATCCAGACCGAACCATCATCCGTTTCTACCAATTTAAAATCCTCGCTACCGATACCCCACCACCAGTTTATGCAATTTTTTATTTCTGGTTGGACAATTTCATTCCTCTCCAGGTCAAAACGCAAAATTGAGCGGCGTGTAAAAATCCAGTAGCCCCCTCTTGTGTCCTGGTACATTCCCATGAACCAAACCCGATCACCAAAATCGGGATCTAACCTTTGTTCGATCACCTCATCTCTTAAGCGGTTATAATAGAACAATCCATCGATGTTACAGAACCAGACTCTTCCATCTTTGTCATCGAAAATATTAAAAACGCCTGTTAATCTAGAAAATACACTGTCTGACTTCCTGATCCTTATATCCCTTAATCCGTACCCATCATATACATGGGTTCCATACTGGGTACTGATCCATATATACCCGTGTTGATCCTGGAATACTACTTCCATGAACCCGGATGTCAATCCCTCATCCACACCAATATGTCTAATTTTGAAGTGGTCTGGATTAATGGTAGCATCAAGGGTTTTTACCTGGGCATTAAGCATCCAGGGGAATAGCATTAGAAAAATCAGAATGTATCTGTGAAGAGGGATCATCATCCTGCTTCTCTTTTTTAATTGGCTAACGGTATATCAATTAATTATATTCTGCCCACCAAACTGGTTCAGTCATTGATCCGATATATGGTACATTTCCTACATTCTTAAAATTTTCTGACTCGGGATACAGGTAGCGCTGAGGAATTTCAGGTAATGCAGCATCCGGAACTGGAAACAGTTCCGGTATCCCCGTTCTTCTCCAGTCAGAAAAAGCTTGAACCTGACCAAATAATGCATGACGTTTTTGCATGATGATCTTTTCCAGGGTAATGGATCCTGCCGTTTCAGTAAATATATGGCCCTCGAGCCAATGTTTATTTGAATCCACACCTGTCACCTGTAACAGACTGGCTTCCACAGCATTTTTATAAGCCTCTGCAGCCCGTTCAGCATCACCTGTCATTAATGCTGCCTCTGCTTCAATAAATTTTAGTTCGGAGAATGTCATCAGGTATAGGGGGCCATTGACACCAGCCAGGTACTCACCGGGTAAGGATGCCTCAGAGGTCCTTGCTCCCGGTGCCGCGGCAGAAATTCCTCCTGCTGCATCCTCACCAAAATAGAATGGGATCCGGGGATCATTTGTTTCTTCCAGTTCATTCAGGAAGGTTGTACACATAACAACGTATGGTGGAGTAGGCAGCACGTCCTGGTAATGTGGATTCTGGACTGTCGTTGAGAAAGGGCATTTCATATTATCCTCATTACCATCAAATGCATCAGTTAGAGTGAGAGCCTCCAAATAGGCATCATTTCCTCTTCGCTTTGACAACTGCAAGGTATGTCTTGCCTTTATTGCCCTGCCTGCATTTAGCCATGCATGACTAATTCCATTATAGTAGACATCTCCTTCAATCCCAATGGGATCGTCAGTAACCGCCAGATTCAGAATGGCCTGATCCAGTAAAGAATCGATGGATGAGTAGATTTGCTCCTGGGTATCAAATGGGACTTTTAATACATTTTCACGTCCCTTGAGGGCATGAGAATAGGGTATATCACCCCAGAGATCTGTTGCAATGCCTAAGGAATATGCTGTCAGTATTTGTCCGACGGCGGCATTATGGGGAGATTGCTGTTTTTCGGCTTTTTCAATCAGTATTTTGGCGTTTATAAGTTGTTTTGTGTAAATATTCCACCAAAGTATGTCAAATGCGCCTTGATCTAAGCGATAATCAGTCAGTTTCTGCATACCATCATGATTCACACCCGTATAAAATTGCATCCAGATGTTTACGACCTGTGCTGTATGAATTCCCATGAGGTTAAATCCAATATCAAGTTGAATAGTAGGGATTAGCAATGACATCGGGACATCATTCGGAGAAGCAGGATCAATGTTGTATTCTGGATCAATCCATCTTTCACAGGCAATTGAAAAGACCAATACAGCTCCTACTATGAGCCTGACGAAAACCTTAGCTTTCGAAATCCGTATATTCAAATGGTTTATTTGTTCCATGGTTTTTCAGGTTTTAAATATTAGAATGATATTTTTAAACCGACTGTATAGGATCTGCACCCCGGCATATTGAAATAATCCATACCCTGGCCGTTTATGGCTCCCTGAAGATTTGTTTCCGGATCGATTCCCGTGTAAGGGGTTTTTAACCAGAGGTTCCTGCCGGTAAAGTAAATCTCAGCTGTTGAGACAACTTTCTTTTTCGTTGGAATGATATATGACAGAGTAAGTTCTCTCAATCGTAACCAATCCGAAGGTTCCATTGCTGAATAGGTTGAGCCATTTCCAAAATTAGACCCCCCATCATAACGAAAGTAATCCTCATCCAGCACAACCGGTGTCACATTGGGTTTACCTGAAGAGACCGGATTACCCCTTTCATCAACTCTGCCGTTAACTCCATTGAACACAACAATGTTTTCTTCGGGAGTCTTCTCAAAATCGATGGTACCCACATCAGTGTAATATACCTCTCGCCGGATAGTTCTTTCATGGACTCCGAAATAGTTCAGAGCATAGCCGGTCCCATTATACAACCAGCCACCTTTCTTGATATCCAGCATAAAGGATAATCGTAATCCATTCCAGCTGCAAGTATTGGTGATATTGGCAGTCCAGTCCGGGCTGATACTGCCCACAGGAACCATACGCCTCTTATCCAGCATTGGCAGGCCGTCACGATAAACATCATTGGGATCATCATTGATCAAAACAGCACCGGTGATGGAGTCCCTGTACCAGTCATCACTGTAGATTGTTCCATATTCCATTCCTGCAACGGCGCGGACCTGAGGCTGCGTAAAACCACCAATTCCAACACTTTCAACGCCTTCAGCCAGAGATACTACTTTATTCGAGAATTTTGTCACGTTAGCCAGGATGTCCCATCCGAATGAACCGGTTAAAATTCTGGCGCCAATTGTCAGCTCGAACCCTTTTGAATTCATCTCCGCTGAATTCAGATACAGCTCAGTAAATCCGGTAGATTCAGGAATTGGAACATCTATCAGCAGGTCGGTGTTTCTGTTTTCAAAGTATGTAAAATCGATAGAAAACCGATTTTGAAAAAATCTCAGGTCTGTCCCTATTTCGAAGGTTGACATAGTTTCATGCTTAAAATCCGGGTTGCCAAGTTCTTCGTTTACATCGAAACCAACTGTCCCGATCCATGGAAATTCAGCATCGTAATACCCATCCGTTATAAAGGCACGTTTAAAATAATTTGCAGTTTTAAATGGTTCTGCTATGGTGGCAGTGCTTGCCCAAGACCCGCGTAGTTTACCGAACGAAAGCACATCATTACCTTTCAGTCCCGGGATCTGTGTGAAAACAAATCCCAGGCTGACGGAAGGATAAAATGCAGATCTGTTTTGTTCGGGCATAGTGGTTGACCAGTCGTTCCTTCCGGTCATACTAAGGAATACCATATCAAGGTAAGCTAATTGGAGCTCAAAAAATACAGCTGCCGTGCGGTAATGGCTTACCCATGATGCTGTGTGGTTATTGGCAGAATTGGAAAGGTTGTAAAACCCGGGAATCTCCAATCCATCAGCATCACCAGTAAGTTTTTCCCAGCCGGTCTGGAACATATTATTCCCCAACGTAAGTCCCGCTTCAAAATCCCCAAAATCCTTTCGGAAATTAATCAGAAGGTCTGAATTGAGTTGTTTTGAAACCGTAGTTTTTTCATCCACAGCACCCGGAAGCCATGTATTAGAATTTACGGCTACCACATCCTTCTGCTGTCTGGTATACATGTCAAGCCCTACATTCCAGGAAGCACTGAACCAATCTGTAAAACTGAAATTCAACAGAGCATTTCCGATAAACCTGTTCACCCTGTCATCATGAGAGTTCTTATTTACCGTCCAGTAAGGATTATCATAACGACCACCCTGTCTATAGTTTCGCTGGGTCCCGTCCGGAAATTCATATCCGGCGCTGTTGTCAAAAGAAGGTGTTGTCCTCAGCAAACCCAGCATCAAACCGGATAAATTGGATCCCTGCTGGATCTGATTTGCCCGGGAATTTGAATATGTCATATTAGTACTGATGTTGAACCATTTTGCAATATTGGATGAAGCGTTCAGTCGCACGTTTGTGCGCCCGAAAGAAGCATTCGGCACAATTCCGGATTGTTCGATATCAGCCAGGGAGAAATAATAGGTGGATTGGTCATTACCTGAAGAAACACTCAGCCTGTTGTTTAATGTCAATCCTGTCTGGAAAAAGTCATCAACATCGTACATTTTTACCGGTATTCCATTTGCCTTGCCATCACTCTGCCCCACGATCATACCATTTACATCCCATTTATAATCAGGATCGCTACTGGTATCATACTGCAAAGTATCTGCATTGGGTCCCCAGGAGAACGCAGTGCTTCCTGACCACTGCCCTTTCTCCCCCTGAACGAACTTTTTCTGTAATGGCGGGAGCTGCGATACCCTGTCAATACCAATTGAGGTATGAAATTCCACACTCACCTTTTTACCTGATTTTCCCCCCTTCTTGGTTGTTATAACTATCACTCCATTTGCCGCATTCACACCGTAAAGGGCTGTTGCGGCCCCTCCCTTCAGAACCGTAACAGAAGCTATATCTTCGGGATTGATATCAATGCTGCGACTTGAAGATCCTACACCGCCAACTGATGATGAATTAATGTACGTCCCGGAGTTTTCACCCCTGCCGGTTACGATTGGCATACCATCAATAATAAAAAGCGGCTGGTTCTCTCCCGTTATGGATGCTGCACCCCTAATAGTCATATAGGTTGAAGAGCCGGGCATTCCCGATGAATTGGTAATCTGGACGCCGGAGGTCCTTCCGGAAATTGAGTTGATCAGATCAGAAGTATTCGCCAGGGAGATCTCCCTGGATTCAACTTTCTGAACACTGTATCCCAGAGATTTCTCCCTCCGGGTAATCCCAATAGCTGTTACAAATACTTCCTCAATTCCAACATAATCCGGTTCGAGTACCACATCGATGGTTGATGAATTCGAGATGATCACTTCCTGAGGCAGCATCCCAATATAACTGAAGACCAGGGTTTGTGCATCAGCAGGCGTGTTCAGGCTGTATAAGCCTTCATCATCTGTAATCACACCAATGGTTGTTCCTTTGACCACAACAGTTGCTCCAAATAAGGCAGTGCCGTCTTCAGAACTGGTTACATTACCTGTAATCACCCGTTCCTGGGCGTTGAGAGGGATAAGAAGAAAGATCATCAGAACCAGGACTGTGGATGCAATTCGTCCTGTAAAATGCAAAGAAAGATCAGAGCATTTCATACGCGTTGGATAAGAGGTTGTACATAATAATTAACATGCACCTTCAAACCTGGTGCTGCGAAAATCCGTTCAGTGCAATCCCTGTGTGTGAGACTGGTGTGGTGTGTTGAAATACTGAGAATAAGTTACAGCTTTTGTGTTATCATGCCAAATGTTCACCATTAGCATTAATTTTGAAGATTAGCCGGGGGAAGGATGAAAACAGCCCTCCAAACCTATCCCCCGGCCTCACTTCCAACGCATGACTTTGCTGGCGACAAAATCATTAACCACTGTTTACATTAACAAAGCTACCTGCCGCACATTTAAGGGACTAACAATCATGCCACATAGATTAACAATAATGTAACATGATCATGATTGGCATGCAGCCGGGTTGGTGGGACAGAAAAAGGGGACCGCCACTTAATGACGGTCCCCTTAATTAATTCAGATTAGATTAATTAGCGCTCACAGGTTCCTGCACATTTCCCGTTACGTGGGTCATTCCCCATCCGGGGTGATTGAGGTTGATTGGACTCAGCAACAGCCCTGTTCTCCTCAGGAAGGGTCAGCTCTCCCAGGATGCAGAATGTGCAATACAGGCAACATAAAGTACGAGCTTCTTCCCGCTCAAGGTCCTTTGATTTGCTTCATTTGTTTTCATGATTTGGTTCTCCTATTAGTTATTATTTATTGAAATTTCTTTGTTTGGTTTATTTCTTAAACTTTATCCAACTGTCCGTAAAACCCGCTCACTTAAGGGGCGGGATATAAGGACACAAAATTCTTCGAAAAAAACAATGATATATTGTAATAAGTATCATTAAGTAGAAATTGTCTTGAAAACTAATGAGACAAACTAACCGTCGGGTGGACGGGGTTGGCCTGTGTAAGCGAACTGCATTGGCGGTCGGCAGCAGGAACCTGCAGGAATCCGCAAGGAAGTACTGCCCGTGGCTTCGGAGAAGCCAGTGGAATCCCTTTCTCTTTAGGGAAGGGAGGACGTCAAAAATGTGGGATTTTTATAAGGAAGTTTACTCCCTCTTCAATTTTACTCGTACAGGTGATTGTTCCCTTGAGCTTCTGGTTTACCAGGTTGAAAACGATATGGAGGCCCAGTCCGGTACCGGACTTTTTATCGGTGGAAAAAAAGGGATCAAATATCTTGCTGAGAATTGATTCAGGTATGCCTTTACCGTCATCCCGGTAATTGATTTCAAGTTCAGCATTTATTTGCTCTGCGGATATTTCAATATTCCCCTTGTTTATTCCTTCGAAACCATGCACCAGGCTGTTGAGGACCAGGTTGGTCAGGATCTGGGAATATGCCCCGGGGTAACTGTCCAATTCAAGCTTTTCGTCAATTTCCATAAATACATCTATTTCCTTTTCTTTAAGTCTCGGCGAAAGGCTTCTGATCACATCCTCAGAGTATTCTCTAAGTTTGAATTTTCGTTTTTGTTCAGTGGACTGATCAACGGACACCTGTTTAAAACTCTGTATCATAGTTGCTGCCCGCTGCATATTTGAAAGAATGAGTTTGGCAGATTGGTTTGCAGTATTGAGGTAATCCTTGAATTCTGACCTGGAAATCTTGTTCTTCTTGTATTTATCGGCCATTCCCTGAGTTTCTTCTGCCAGGCTGGATGCCGCTGTCACACTGATACCTACCGGTGTATTGATCTCGTGGGCCACACCGGCTACCAGTCCCCCGAGAGCCGCCAGTTTTTCTGATTGAATGAGCTGGGTTTGGGTTTTTTGTAAATTATCAAGCGTGATCTGAAGTTCCTCATTCTGCTGTTCCATTTCATCCCTCTGGGATTCTATTTCATCCTTTTGCAGGATGATTTCATCCTTCTGGTGTCGGATCTCTTTGGTACGATCCCTGACCTGCTCCTCCAATTCATCCCTCTCTTTCCTGATCCTCCAGGTTCTCCAGCGGA